>JACZJD010000368.1 GCA_014860725.1 Aquamicrobium sp. | reverse complement strand
CCGCCGGGGAGGTTCTGGCGATCTTCCGCGAGCAGGGCTTCGCCGAAGCCGCGGCCATCGGGCGCGTCGAGGCCGGCGCGTCGGGACTGGTCGTCGCCTGAACCGGGGAGACCCCCGCCTGCATCGGGGCGCAAGCCGGCCGGGACATCGCCCCGCGCCCGAAGCGCATCGCCCTTTCCCCGAGATGACCGCCCGCGCGCGGCCGATAGATAAAATTGTCGGTGTTGCCTGATCGGCCTGTTAATCGATTTGGGTCTAGTGGACAGGGATTGCCCGGGGAAATCGCCGCGCACGCCGACGAGCGGGAGGCCGAGAGCCATGTCGATCCTGCCACCCAACGCCATGTCGATCCTGCCGCGACGAATGGGCGGCCAGGTCGTCCTGTTCGCGGTCTTCTACTGCCTTCTCATGTATGTGTTGCTGACGGTCGGCCGCGCCGCCGGCGTGTCGTCGGTCGTATGGCCGACCAATGCGCTGGCGCTCGGCATATACATGCTCTTCCGGCGCTCGGACTTCCTGCCGTTCACCTTCGCGGTGATCGGCGGCGCCTTCCTCGTCCATCTCGTGCTCGGCGACGCCCTGTCCTATTCGGTCGCCTGCGCCGTCGGCAGCGGCCTCACCTTCGGGCTGGTCGGATGGGGCTGCACCCATTTCGGTATGGCGAGCGCCCGCACGCTGAGCGTGCGGATGGTGATCGGGCTCGCAGGCGTCGCCATCTTCGCGACCATCCCCGGGGCGCTTGTCGGCGCGGCGACGCTCGCCGTGACGACGGGCGGCGATGCGGGGCAGTATTTCCTGCGCTGGTGGCTGCCGGAGATGGCCAGCATCGTGCTCCTCCTGCCGCCCTTCGCGCTGTGGCGCAACGCCGACGACTGGCCGGAGCCGGAGGAGATGGCGCCCGGCGCCCGCGCCGGTCCGCTGCACGGCGCCAATCTCGGCGAGACGGTCGCCGCATCGGCCGCGCTCGCGGCGAGCGGCGGCGTGGCGGTCGCGGTCGGCGATCCGTTGCTGTTGAACCTCGGCGCCATCGTCCTCCTCTGGTTCGCCTTCCGGCTGGGCGTCTTCCAGACGGCCGCGGCCGCCTCGCTGTTTTCCGTCGCCATGGTGGTCGGCGCGTCGGCCGGAGCCTGGCATTTCGGCGACGACCGCCTCGTCGGGCTGCTGCGCCTGCAAGGGGTCATGGCTCTCGATCTCCTGCCCGCGCTGTTCGTGGCCGCGGTGATCGCGCAGCGCGAGCGCCTGCGGCGCAGGCTGCAGGAGGACGAGCGGCGGCTCTCCTTCGCGCTCGAGGCCGCCAATGACGGCATCTGGGATCTGCACGTGCCGACCGGCTCGCTCTTCCTCAGCCCGCAGGCCCACCGGATGCTCGGCTACGAGCCCGGCGAGATCGCGCCCGCCATCGCCGAGGTGCATCGGCTTATTCACCCCGAGGACCTGCACAACTGCGTGCTGGGCTTTCTCGACGGCGAGGGCGCGCACACGGATGCCTATGAGAGGGAATTCCGCACCCGCCACAAGAGCGGCGAATGGATCTGGCTGCACGAGCGCGGGAAGATCGTGGAGCGCGACGCCGGGCGCAGGGCGATCCGCGTCGTCGGCACCGTGACCGACATCACCCGCCGCAAGCAGCTCGAGGAGGAGCTGGCGCACGCCGCGGCCCACGACCGGCTGACCGGGGTCGCCAATCGCGCCGCTTTCGACGATGCGCTGTCCATGGCGCAAGGCCGCTGGGAGCGGCATGGAGAAGCCTTCGCCCTGATGCTGATCGACCTCGATCACTTCAAGCGCGTCAACGACACGCACGGCCACGTCGCCGGCGACGCGCTGCTCGCGGTCACGGCGGCGCGTCTTCGGCAGGCCACGCGCACCGGCGATCTGGTCGCCCGCTTCGGCGGCGACGAGTTCGCCGTCATCGCCTACGGGCGCGACCACGCGGAGCTCGCCGCGCTGGCGCGGCGCATCTGCGCCATGCTCTCGCGCCCCGTCGCGGGGCCGACCGGGCAACTGACCTCGAGCGTTTCGCTCGGCGTCGCGATGGCCGCCGGGTGCTCGACGCCGACCGACTTGATCGAGCGCGCCGACCAGGCGCTCTACGGCGCGAAACGGGCAGGCCGGAAGACGTGGCGGATGTTCGAGCCCGCGCCCCAGAGGCAGACCGCCTTACCGGCACGCCGCGCAAGGGCGTGCGGCAGGGCAGCTAACCCTTGGACAGTGCTACGACGGGATCGAGCTGCGAGGCGTTGCGGGCCGGCAGGTAGCCGAACGCGATGCCGATGAGATTGGAGCACAGGAACGCCGCGAGGATCGAGGTCATCGAATAGACGAGGCTGAAGCTCGAACTGAAGGCGCTGAAGACGGCGCCGAAGGCGAGCGCGCCGGCGATGCCGAGAATGCCCCCGATCAGGCAGACCAGCACCGCCTCGATCAGGAACTGCTGCATGATGTCGCCCTGCCTCGCGCCGACCGCCATGCGCACACCGATCTCGGACACGCGCTCCGACACGGAAACCAGCATGATGTTCATCACGCCGATGCCGCCGACGACGAGCGAGATGATCGCGATGGCGGCGATAAGGATCTGCATCGTCTCCGTCGTGCTGGTGATGGTCTGGCGGATGTCGTCGGTGTTGATGATGAAGAAGTCCTTCGTGCCGTGGCGGCGCGTCAGAAGGTCCGTCACCGCCTGCTCGGCGAGGCTCGTGTCCACGTCGTCGGAAACCTTGACGGTGATGCCGGCGAGCGACATGGAGCCGAGAAAGCGCGTCTGCACCGTGGTGTAGGGGGTGTAGATGGTGAGGTTCTGGCTGCCGCCCGGACCAATCTGGCGCGTCTGGACGACGCCCACCACGCGCAGCGGCACCTTGTCGACGAGGATCGTCTGGCCGAGAGGATCGGTTGCGCCGTCGGGAAAAAGGGCGTCCCTGGTGTTCTCGTCGATCACCGCCTCCTGAGCCATCTGCCCGACGGCGTCGGCGTCGAACAGGCGCCCCTTCACCAGCGTCATGCCGGTCGCGTCGAAATACTGCTCGCCGACGCCGCTCACCTGCGCATTGGCTTCCACGGCGCCGAAGCGCGCGAGGCCGGATGCCGAGACAGTCGGTGTCACCGCCGCCACATAGGGCTGGCGGGCCAGCGCGTCGGCGTCGCCCACGACGAGCGTGGTGATGCGCCCCGACCGCGTATCGCCGAAGCTCGTGCCGGCGAATATCTGCAAGGTGTTGGTGCCGAGGCTGGAGATGTTGGCCAGCACCTGCTGCCGCGAGCCCTCGCCGAGGGCCACCACGGACACCACCGAGGCGATGCCGATGATGATGCCGAGCATGGTCAGGAAAGTACGCAGCTGATGCGCCTTCATGGCCAGCAGCGCCATCCGGAACGCCTCGCGGGAGCGATTGAAGAGCCCCTGCACGGCACCCGAGGTGGGCGGCGGGGCGGCCGGTTCCGCGGCGCCTTTCCGGGCCGGTGCCCGACCGACCGTCTTCTCGTCGGAGACGATCACGCCGTCGCTGATCTCCAGGACGCGGCCGGCGCGGCCGGCGATCGACTTGTCGTGCGTGACGATGATGACCGTGCGGCCTTCCGCATGGAGCTCGTCGAGGATGCGCAGCACTTCCTGGCCGCTGTGGCTGTCGAGCGCGCCGGTCGGCTCGTCGGCGAGGATGACGCGGGCGTCGTTCATCAGCGCGCGGGCGATCGAGACGCGCTGCTGCTGGCCGCCCGAGAGCTGACCGGGGCGGTGGCCGGTCCGGTCGGTCATGCCCAGGCGGCCGAGAAGGGCGGCGGCGCGGCTCCTGCGCGCAGCCTGCGCGGCCCCGGCATAGATCGCTGGGATCTCCACGTTTCCGAGAGCGCTCAGCTCGCCGAGGAGGTGATAGCGCTGGAAGATGAAGCCGAAATGCTCGCGACGCAGCTCGGCCAGATCGTCCGCGTCGAGCGACGACGTCTCGCGGCCTTCGAGCCGGTAGCTGCCGGCCGTGGGCCGGTCGAGGCATCCGAGGACGTTCATCAGCGTCGACTTGCCGGAGCCCGACGCGCCGACGATCGCCACCATCTCGCCGGCGTCGATGGTCAGGTCGATGTCCTTGAGGACCGCGATGGTGCCTTCGCCCGAAGGGTACTCGCGCCTGATGCCCTTCAGCACGATGAACGGCTCGGCCATCGTCAGAATCCCATCGGCGGACCGCCGGGCCCGCCGCCGAAGCCGTTCGACGCGGCCTCAGCCGTCGCTTCCCCCGTCACCACGACGTCGCCCTCGGCGAGGCCGCTCAGAACCTCGGCCGTCACCTTGTCGTTCAATCCGATCCCGACCCTGCGTTCGGTCACGTCTCCGTTCGCGGCGACGAGCCGCACCGCATAGAGGCCGTCCGCACCCCTGGCGCCGAGCGCCGATGCGGGGACCGTCAGCACGCCCCTGGCTTGGCCGAGGACGATGTTGACCTGCGCGGTCATGTACGTCCTGAGCCGGCCATCGGCGTTGGGAACGTTGAAGATGCCGTTGTAATAGATCGCCTCGGAGGAGGACGTCGACGTGCTCGTCGTCATCGACGAGGTGATGCTGGTATCGTTCCGGATCGACTCGGGCGCCGGCTCGATCGATTCCAGCACCGCATCGTGGCGGCGGTCCGGCTCGCCGACGATCGTGAACCACAGCGGCTGGCCCGGCGCGACCTTGACGATGTCGGCTTCCGATATCTCCGCGCGCACCGTCATCGTCTCCAGCTGTCCCAGGATGACGATGGTGGGCGTGGATTGCGTTGCGTTGACGGTCTGGCCCTCCTGGCTGACGATCGCCAGCACCGTGCCGTCGATGGGAGCCGTGATCCTGGTGTAGCCGAGATCGGCGCGGGCGGTCTCGATGGCGATTTCGCCGGCGGTGATCTGGGCGTCGAGCGAGGCGATCTGCGCCTGCGCCTCCGCGACGGCGGCGAGCGCGCTTTCATAGTCGGCCTGCGACACCGCCCTGCCTTGCAGCATCCGCTCCTGGCGGGCGAGCGTCTTCTCGTTGAGGGCGAGCGTCGCCTCCCTCTCCTGGCGCTGCGCCTTCAGGTTGGCGAGCGACGCTTCCGCCGTGCGCAGCGCGTTCTCCTGCGTGACCGAGTCGATCTCCGCGATCAGGTCGCCGGCCTCGACCGACTGGCCGAGCTCCACGTTCACGGCGGTGATGCGGCCGGACACCTGCGCGCCCACCGCCACCAGCCTCACGGGCTTCAGCGTACCGGTCGCGAGAACCGTCTCCTCGACGTCGCCGCGCGAGACCGCCGCCGTCAGCAGCGCCGGCGCCTGCTCGGTGAAGAATTTCTGCCAGACGAGATAGCCGGCAACGACGATGCCGGCGGCGGCGAGGCCCGCGCCGATGATCTTCCCGGTCTTCATCGGCCGCTCCGTTCGCCCACGTTCAACGTCCCGCAGCGACCGTCGTCGGGGAGCCGTCGGGCCGGCGCAGGTGAGGGCCGGTGCCGGTGTCGACGACCTCCGGCGTGGCGGTGTCGACATGGCCGTTCCATCCGCCGCCCAGCGCCTTGTTCAGCGCGATGTAGCTGGTCGTGATCGACACCCGGCTCTGGATCAGCGCGTCCTCGGCCGAATAGAGCGAGCGCTCGGCGGTTAGGAGGTCGAGGAAGCTCGCCGAGCCCGCCTCGTAGAGGCTGCGCGACAGCGTGACGGCCTCGCGGTAGCGCTCGACCGAGGAGGCGAGCCTGCCGTTGCGGATGCGCTCCTGCGCAAGGGCGACGATGGCGTTCTCGACGTCCTCCAGCGCCGTCAGGACCGAGGCGCGATAGGCGATGAAGGACTGGTCGCGCTGCGCCTGCGCGACCTCGACGGCGGCTGCGAGCTGGCCGGCGTTGAAGACGGGGACGGTCAGCGTCGGCCCGAACGCCCAGCTGATCGACGAGCTCTTGCCGAGATCGCCGAGCTTCAGGCCCGAGGTCGCGACGTTGCCGGTCAGGCTGACGCCCGGATAGCGCGCGGCCTCGGCCTGGCCGATCCTTGCGGTTGCCTGCGCATATTGCCGCTCCGCCATCCGCACGTCCGGCCGCGTCAGCAGGATATCCGCGGGGATGCCGGTCGGGATCGGCAGCTTCGGCCGCGGGATCGGCGCGTGCTTCCCGAGGCGCTCCGTCAGGGCCGCCGGCGGCCGGCCCGTCAGCACGGAGAGCCGGTGCACCGTCTGCGCATAGACCGCCTCGAGTTCGGGAATGGCGGCCGCCGTGCTGGCGGCCTGCCCCGATGCGTTGGCGACATCGACGGCCGACGCCGCGCCGGCCTCGAGCTTCGTGCGGGTGAGGGCGGCCGACTCGTTCTGCGACGCCGCCGTCCGGCGGGCAAGCGCGATGCGGGCCTGATAACCGCGGGCCTCGACATAGTTCGCCGTCACATCGCCGACCAGCGTCAGCAGCGTCACGCGCAGCTCCTCTTCGGCCGCGTCCATCCCATAGCGCGCCGCCTCCACGCCTCGCCGGTTCGCGCCGAACAGATCGACCTCCCAACTGGCATCGAAGCCGGCCTGGAACTGGCTGTAGGTGTCGCCCGCGCCGGAGGACGACGATGCGCTTTTGTTGCGGCTGGCGCTGCCGGACCCGCTTGCCGAGGGAAACAGGGTGCCCGCGCTCTGCCGGTAGCTCGCGCGCGCCTCGCGGATTTTCGCCTTCGAGGCGGCGACGTCGAGATTGCCGGCGACGGCTTCCGCGACGAGCTCGTCCAGCAGCGGATCGTTGAGCCGCCGCCACCATTCGGCCAGTTCGGGAGGTCGCGACGGCGCAGCCTTCCCGGCGTCGCTCCACGCTGCGGGCAGGGCGATGAAGGGCCTCTGGTAGTCCGGCCCGACCACGCAGCCGGACAGCAGCGCCGCCGTCAGCATGACCGTCGAAACCGTTCCCCGCCGCCGCTGTCGCGGCGCTGTCGCGTTTGATGCCGTCACGATGACTGCCCCCTTCTACGCACCGGTCGTTTCCTGTCCGCGGCCGCCATGGACCTTGCGCCACTTCTCCGTCAGCCGGGACACGCTCACGAAGAGGAGCGGGACGAAGAACACGCCGAGCACGGTTGCCGAGATCATGCCGCCCATGACGCCGATGCCGATCGCGTTCTGGGCGGCCGATCCGGCTCCGGTCGCGCGGGCGAGCGGCAGCACGCCGAGAATGAAGGCGAGCGAGGTCATCAGGATCGGCCGCAGCCGCAGCCGCGCCGCTTCGGCCACGGCCTCGACCGCATTCCTCCCCCGCGCCATCAGGTCGCGGGCGAATTCCACGATCAGGATCGCGTTCTTGGCGGTCAGGCCGATCGTGGTGAGCAATCCGACCTTGAAATAGACGTCGTTGGCCTGATCGAATGTCCACGCGACAAGCAGCGCCCCGAACACGCCGACAGGCACGGCGAAGATGACGGAGAAGGGGATCGACCAGCTTTCGTAGAGCGCCGCCAGGCACAGGAAGACGACGAGGATCGACACGGCGTAGAGCATCGCCGCCTGCGATCCGGCGAGCCGCTCCTGGTAGGAGAGGCCGGACCATGACTCGGTGTAGCCGCCCGGAAGCTCGGCAACGAGGTGTTCCGCCTCGTCCATGGCGTCGCCGGAGCTGGCCCCGGGCGCGGCCGACCCGCTGATCGAGACCGCAGCCGTGCCGTTGAAGCGCGCGAGCGAAGGCGAGCCCTGCACCCACTGCGTCGTCGCAAAGGCCGAGAACGGCACCATCTCGCCGCCGTCGTTCCTCGCATACCAGCGGTTGATGTCGTCGGGCTGCATGCGGAAGGGAGCATCGGCCTGGACATAGACCGGCTTGATCTCCCCCCTGTAGACGAAGTCGTTGACGTTGGTGCCGGAGAAGGCGGTGGTGATGAGGCTGTCGATCGCCGAGACATCGATCCCGAAGGCTCCCGCCTTTTCCTGGTCGATGTCGATCTTGAGCTGGGCTTCCAGTGTGCGGGTATTGCCGCGGATGTTCTCGATCACGGAGTTGGCGGCGGCGGCATCGGCCAGCGCATTGCTGGCGGCCGTCAGCGCGTCGCGGCCCCGATTGCCGGTATCCTCCAGATACATCGAGAAGCCGCTGGTCTGGCCGAGGCCCTGGATTGCTGGCGGCGCCAGCACGAACACCTCCGCATCGCGGATCTGCGCGAAGTGGGCAGAGGCGCGCTGCGCGACGGCGGCGGCGGAAAGACGCTCGTCGCTGCGAAGGTCGAAGTCCTTCAGCCGGACGAAGCCCATCGCTGAGTTCTCGCCGCTGCCGCTGAAGCCGAAGCCGAGCGTCATGAACACGCTCTGGACCGCGTCCGTCTCCTGCGTCAGGTAATAGTCCTCGACCAAGTCGATCACCGCCTGCGTGCGGGCGGCATTGGCGCCGGCCGGCAGGGTGATCTGCGTCATCAGCACGCCCTGATCCTCTTCCGGCAGGAACGAGCTCGGCAATTGCGTGAAGAGGCCGTAGGCCGCCGCGATCAGCACCGCGAAGAGCGCGAACATGCGCAGCGGGCGCGCCACGAGGCGGCGAACCGACCGCGCATATCCGCCGGTCATCCGCTCCAGTCCGCGCTCGAACCAGCCGAGCCAGCGGGAGATGAACCCTTCATGCGAGGGCCTGAGCATGACCGCGCACAGCGCCGGCGTCAGGATCACCGCGACGAGGACCGAGAGCAGCATGGCGCTGGCGATGGTCACGGAGAACTGCCGGTAGATGACGCCGACGGAGCCGGAGAAGAACGCCATCGGGATGAACACGGCGGTCAGCACCAGCGCGATGCCGAGAAGCGCGCCGGTGATCTCGCCCATCGATTTCTCGGTCGCCTCGCGCGCCGGCAGCTTCTCGTCGCGCATGATGCGCTCGACATTCTCCACGACGACGATGGCGTCGTCGACCAGGAGGCCGATCGCCAGCACCATGGCGAACATGGTCAGCATGTTGATCGAGTAGCCGAGCATGGCGAGAACGCCGAACGTCCCCAGAAGCACGACCGGCACGGCGATCATCGGGATGAGCGTCGCGCGCAGGTTCTGCAGGAAGAGGAGAAGCACGACGAAGACGAGGATGATCGCCTCGATCAGGGTCTCCACCACCTTCTCGATCGACAGTTCCACGAACGGCGTCGTCTCGTAGGAATAGGCGACCTCGACACCCTCGGGCAGCGAGCCGGCGAGGCCGTCGAGCTCGGCATGGACGAGCCGCGCCGTCGTGATCGCATTGGCCCCGGAGGCGAGCTGCACGCCGAAGCCGGCCGCCGGCACGCCGTTGTAGCTGGAGCTCTGCCCGTAGCTTTCGAGACCGATCTCGACGCGGGCCACGTCGGCGAGCCGCACCACGGAGCCGTCCGTCGACGTCTTGAGGATGATCCGCTGGAATTCCTCGGCGGACGACATCTGCGTCCGCGCGATGATGTTGGCCTTGAGCTGCTGGCCGGCGACGACGGGGGTGGCGCCGATCGCGCCGGCCGCGACCTGCACGTTCTGCCCGCTGATCGCGGACGTGACGTCGCCGGGCACCAGCTGGTACTTCTGCATCAGGTCGGGATCGAGCCATATCCGCATGGCGTAGCCGGAGCCGAAGGACTGCACCGACCCCACGCCTTCGAGGCGTTCGATGCGCTCCTCGATCTGGCTCGACATGATGTCGGACAGCTCGTCGGAGGAGTAGCGCCCGTCCCGCGAGACGATGTTGCCGATCATCAGGATGCCGGAAGGAGAGCGGCTGACGCGCACGCCCTGGTTCTGCACGGATTCGGGCAGTTGGGATTCGACCCGGGCCAGCTTGTTCTGGACCTCGACCTGGGCGAGTTCCGGATCGGTGCCGTTGTCGAAGGTCAGGGATATCGAGGAGGAACCCGTGCTCGATGTCGACTCCATGTAGAGCAGACCGTCGAGGCCCGTCATGGCGCTTTCGATCTTGCGGGTCACGGAGTTCTCGACCGCCTCCGCCGTGGCGCCGCTGTAGGTAGCGCTGATGCGCACCGTGACGGGCGCGATGTCGGGATATTGGGAAATCGACAGCGAGTAGATGCCCATGACGCCCGCAAGCATCGTCGCGATCGCCAGAACGATTGCGAACACCGGGCGGGCGATGAAGAAGCTGGCGATGGCGTTGCGGGGGGAGTGGGCGCTCATCGCTCCGGCGCCCCTTCGCCATAGCCGGCCGACGAAATCGTCTGCCGGACGACGCCGTCCTCGCCGATCGTCGCCTCGACGGGCTTGATCGCCGCGCCGTCCGAAATCTTCTGGAAGCCGTCGACGACGAGCCTGTCGCCGTCGGCGACGCCGTCGATGACGATCCAGTCGTTGCCGAGCGAGCCGCTTGTCGTGATCGTGCGAAGCCGGGCCGTCTCGTCCTCCGAGGCGACGTAGAGCGTCGCATCGCCGCTCGCGCTTCGCTGCACGGCGCGCTGCGGCACGAGAAAGGCGTTCGGCATCGAGCCGAGGTCGACCTCGGCACGCACGAACATGCCGGGCAGGAGGACCCGGTCGGGATTGGAGAAGGTCGCCCGCAGCGAGAAGGTGCCGCTCGTCTCGCTGACAACCATCTCCGCAAGCTTCATCTCGCCCTTCCGGGCGTAGGTGCGGCCGTTCTCAAGTGTCAGCGTCACGGAAGGCGCAACACCCCGTTCCCGGCCCAGCCGGCCGGCTTCCACCTCGTCTCGGATGCGCAGAAGATTGGCGCTGGAATCGACGAGATCGACATGGACCGGGTCGATCTGGCGGATGGTGGCCAAGGCACTCGTCTGGTTGGCCGTCACCAGCGCACCGACGCTCACGGCCGAGACGCCGATGATGCCGTCTATGGGAGCCCGTATGACCGTATTGTCGAGATTGATCCGGGCCGTCTCCAGTTCCGCCTTCGCCGCTTCCTCCTCCGCTTCGGCCTGGAGCAGTGAGGAGCGGGCATCGTCCAGCGTCTGGGCGCTGACGGCGTTGGTCGCCGCGAGCGTTTCGGTGCGGTCGAATGTGATCTTGGCCGCCGCTGTGGCCGCCTCGGCCTTCTTCAGGGCGGCTTCGGCCGCGGCGACCGCAGCCTGGAACTTCCGGTCGTCGAGCTCGTAGAGCACGTCGCCGGCTTCGACCGTGCCGGCTTCCCGGAACGCGACCTTGCGCACGATGCCGTCCACCTGAGGCCGGACCTCGGCAGTGGCATAGGCAACCACGCGGCCGGGCAGCTCGACGGTTCGCGGAACCGGCCGGCTTTTCAGGCTGACGACACCGACTTCCACGGGACCCAGTCCCGGCGGCGCGGCGCCGCCCTGCTGTTCGCCGCTGCATCCGGCAAGGGCAGCCGCCGCAAGGAGACATGCGAGGAAAGGCTTCTTCATCTTGCAGCGCCCGTTTCATTCGCCTGATGGAGGGTCCCGATCACCTTCGCGCCATCCATCGAGGTGACGCCGTGCCCGGCGGAAGCCAGGGCGACGGCAAATGCCGCCGCCGCGAGGCGCAGCAGCAGGCCGGCGAGGAACCGGGATATGTCCGCTTCATCGATCGGAGCGCCGCGGACGGGAACGCCGTGGATGCGACCGGACATCTTGCAGCCGTCCATCGACGTCAGTTCCACAGCCTGGCAAGAACCCGGCTCGACATCGAGCGGATCGGCTCGCCGGCATGGATCGTCAGGCCTGACCTGATCGTCCGGATCGAGCTTGCCGCGCCGTCGGCGACGAGGCCCCGCAGGCTGCCGTCGAGCCTGGTCCAGCCGGACGCTCCGCGTTCCGCCTTCGCATCGCCGGCCGCGATCTGTCCGTCCGCCGTGGCGCCCGCATCTTCCCTGGCTGCGATTTCGGGGGAGGCGGCATCGCTGCTGTCGACGGAACAGCGCGCGATCACCAGCGGATAGGACGACGTCTCCGCCGTCGTTCCCCGAAAGTCGCTCGATGCCTCGCAGCTTTCGACGCTTGTCCAGTCGCTGGTGACGGTCCGGATGTATTCGCAGGCGACGCCGTCGCAGTCGCAGCCGAGCAGGGCGAGAATGACGACCGCGGACTTCATGGCCGCCTCCCCTCGCTGGAACGGCGATCCTCCCGCGAGCGGCGGTTCTTCAGGTGGTTGCGGAGCAGCCGCGGCGGCATGGCGCTGACGAATCCGATCATCGTCAGGCCTGCGGTCAGAAAATACTGGAACTCGAACATGGTGAGCCTTTCGAAGGACATCCCCGCCCTCTCGTGCCCAATGGGCGATCGGAACGGCCGATCGGACCGGACGCCCTCAGCGACCGGTCACGATGGAAGCGATGACGCCCGTTGCGACGGCGACGAGCAGGAAGTCGTTGCCGTCGCGCACCCAGCGATGCCCCTTCGGCGGCGCCTTCAGGTTGTGCCGGCGGTGATCGGAGACGCGGGTGCCCTTGCCGCTGTAT
>JACZJD010000367.1 GCA_014860725.1 Aquamicrobium sp. | reverse complement strand
CCGACCGCACCTATTTCCCGTCCGCCCCGCCGCACGCGCCGGCCCCGATGCGCGCCGCACACGGCTACGAGCCGTGGTCGGAGGCGTGGTACGCGTGGTGCCGCGACCGCTACCGCTCGTTCGACGCCCGCACCGGCACCTATACCGGCTATGACGGCGTGCGCCGCTTCTGCGTCGCGGGCTGAGCCGCAATCCCGGCGCGCAACGCCCGCCACGGCCGGCCGTCGATCGCCGCCAGCCCGAGGCCGATCATGGCCATGCCCGCGAGGTGCTTCGGCATCAGCACCTCGCCGAGGAACAGGACGCCGAGCAGGACGGCGCTGACCGGGATCAGGAACGTCACCAGCAGCAGGTTGGTGGCGCCGGCGGTCGCCAGGATGCGGAAGTAGAGGACATAGGCGAAGGCGGTGGAGATGGCGGCGACGCCGACCAGCGCGCCGATGGCGGCCATGCTCGGCATCGCCAGCGTCCAGGGACGGTCCACGACGAGCATCAGCGGCAGGAGCATCGCGCTCGACGCCGTCACCTGCCCTGCCGCCGTCGCCATCGGCGATACGCCCATCGTCCTGAACCGCCGCCCGTAAATGCCGGCGAAGGCATAGGAAACTGCCCCGGCGACGCACATCGCCTGCGCCGCGACGTTGAGCCCGAGGGCCTGCACCGCATCGAGCCCGATCATCACCGCCACGCCGGCAAAGCCGATGACGACGCCCGCGGCCTTGCCGGCGTCCATCCGCTCGTCGCGGGTCAGCAAATGGGCGAGGACGACGGTGAACAGCGGCGTCGAGGCGTTGAGGATCGACGCCACGCCCGAGGCGATGTGCTGCTGGCCCCAGACGATCAGCGAGAACGGGATGACGTTGTTCATCAGCCCCATCGCGAAGAACGCGGCCCAGACTTCGCGTCCGGACGGCAGGCGCTCCCCGCTCAGCCTCAGCACGAGAAGCAGGATTGCCGCGGCGAGCGCCACCCGGCAGACGACGACGGTGAACACCGGCAGCTCGCGCACCGCGACGCCGTTGAAGAAGAACGAGCCGCCCCACACTGCCGAGAGCGCCAGCAGCATCCCCCATTCCGGCAGGGTCATCGGGCGGTTCGAGGGTCTTTCCTGCTGCACTGCGGTCCTCCATCGGGAAAGCGACATCGCTCGTCCTGCGGGAGATAGAACCGCGCCCGCCGGCCGCGCCACCCGTTTCCTGCCGGCGCAGCGGCTACGAAGGCGGCGCGAAAAGCCTTTCCTTTTCAGGCCGTTGGATTCGGCGGCGGAATCGCTTTCTCAGCGGGCGCGCTCAGACGAGGAACGGGTTGGACCGCCGCTCGTCGCCGAAGCGCCCGCCCGGCCCGTGGCCGCAGATGAAGCCGATCTCGTCGCCGAGCGGCAGCAGCTTCTCCTTGATCGAGCGGATCAGCGCCTCGTGATTGCCGCCCGGCAGGTCGGTCCGGCCGATGGAGCCGCTGAACAGCACGTCCCCGACATGGGCGAATTTGGCGGCGCGGTTGTAGTAGACGACGTGGCCCGGCGCGTGGCCGGGGCAATGCAGCACCTCGAACACATGGCCGTCGAAGGACACCGTCTCGCCCTCCTCCAGGAAGCGGTCGGGCGTGCAGTTGCGCACGCCCGAGATGCCGTAGACCCTTGCTTGCGTCGCGATCTGGGAGAGAAGCGGCGCATCGTCCCTGTGCGGGCCGACGATCTCGACGCCGAGCGCCTCCTTCAGCTCCTCCGCGCCGCCGGCATGGTCGATATGGCCGTGCGTGATCCAGATCGCCTCGATCTCGAGGCCGTTGTCCCTGATCGCGGCGAGGATGCGGTCGACGTCGCCGCCGGGGTCCACCACCACCCCGCGCTTCGACGCATCGTCGAACAGGATGGTGCAGTTCTGCTGGAACGGCGTGACGGGGATGATGCCGGCTCTGAGTTCGCCCATTGCGGTCTCCTTTTTCCGATCCTTAGACGAGGATGGCGTGAGGCGTCCACCGCAGGCTTGCGGCCGCAAAGGAAAAGGGCGGCCGCAAGGCCGCCCTTCGCCGGGAAGAAACCGGGTCAGCCCCTGTTCTTGAGGATCGCGCCGACGATGCCGGTCAGGATCGCGCCGCCGCCGGCGCCGCCGACCAC
>JACZJD010000366.1 GCA_014860725.1 Aquamicrobium sp. | reverse complement strand
ACGGGCGCGTCGAGCAGGTCGGCGAGCCGCTGCATGGTCCAGTCGGAGGCGACCATGCCGCCGTCGACGCGCAGCACCGTCTTCGCGCCGCCGGCCTTCCAGTCGCGGCGCATGGCGACGAGCAGGTCACGGGTCTGGAAGGCGACGGATTCGAGCGCGGCGCGGGCGAACTCGGCCGGGCCGGAATTGCGCGTCAGGCCGAAGATCGCCCCGCGCGCCTCGGCATCCCAGTAGGGCGCGCCGAGGCCGACGAAGGCCGGCACCAGATAGACCTCCTGCGCCGGGTCTGCCGTGTCGGCGAGCGCGCCGCTCTCGGCCGCCTTGGCGATGACGCGCAAGCCGTCGCGCAGCCACTGCACGGCCGCGCCGGCGACGAAGATCGAGCCTTCGAGCGCGTAGGTGGTGCGGCCGTCGAGCCGGTAGGCGATGGTGGTGAGCAGGCGGTTCCGCGAGCGCACCGGCTTGTCGCCGGTGTTGAGCAGCGCGAAGCAGCCGGTGCCGTAGGTGGACTTCATCATGCCCGGCTCGAAGCAGGCCTGGCCGATGGTCGCGGCCTGCTGGTCGCCGGCGACGCCGAGGATCGGGATCCCGGCGCCGAACAGCGTCTTCTGCGTGACGCCGAAATCGGCGGCGCAGTCCTTCACCTGCGGCAGCATGGCCGCGGGGATGCGCAGGATGTCGAGAAGCTCGGCGTCCCACGCGTTGTTCTCGATGTTGTAGACCAGCGTGCGCGAGGCGTTGGTGGCGTCGGTGACGTGGGCCGCGCCGCCCGTCAGCCGCCAGATGAGGAAGGCATCGACGGTGCCGGCCAATAGCTCGCCCTTCTCGGCGCGCCTGCGCGCGCCCTTCACCTTGTCGAGAATCCAGGCGATCTTGGTGCCGGAGAAATAGGGGTCGATGAGCAGGCCCGTCTTGCGGGCGAATTTCGGCTCGAGGCCGCGGCTCTTGAGCCTAGCGCACATCGGCGCGGTGCGGCGGTCCTGCCAGACGATGGCGTTGTGGATCGCCGCGCCGGTCGCCTTGTCCCAGACCACCACGGTCTCGCGCTGGTTGGTGATGCCGATGGCGGCGATGTCGGCGGCGGCGAGCTTCGCCTTGCGGAGCGCCGCCTTCACGGCCCAGACGACGGTCGTCCAGATTTCCTCCGGGTCGTGCTCGACCCAGCCGGAGGCGGGGTAGTGCTGGACGAACTCCTTCTGCCCGACGGCCACGACCTTCATGCCGCCGTCGAAGACGATCGCCCGGCTCGACGTCGTGCCCTGGTCGATGGCCAGAATGTACCCGCTCATGTCCCCTCCCTCTGCGCCTGCCCTATGCCGCCTGCCTTATGCCGCCCGCCTTATGCCGCCTGTCCGGGGCGGCTCCGCATGAATGCCGCGACCGCCTCGGTCTCGCCTGCGCCGAGCCTGAGGCCGAGCTTGGTGCGCCGCCACAGCACGTCCTCGACGGTCAGCGCCCATTCGCGGTCGATCAGGTAGCGCAGCTCGGCCTCGTAGAGATCGGCGCCGAAATGGCGGCCGAGATCGGCCGGCGACCGGGCGTTGCCCAGTATGACGCGCGCGCGCGTGCCGTAAAGCCGCAGCAGGCGGCGGGCATGCCCGGGCGCAAGGAAGGCGTAGTCGGCGGCAAGGCGCGCGGCCTCCGCCTCGAAGGCCTCGGCCGGGAACTCGCCGCCCGGCAGCGGCGCGTCGGCCGTCCAG
>JACZJD010000365.1 GCA_014860725.1 Aquamicrobium sp. | reverse complement strand
GCGCCGAAGCGGCCGGCCAGCGTCTCGGCGCGGGCGGCAAGCTCCGCCTCGGCGTTGGCGACGTGCTCGGAGAGCTTCTGGCCGAGCTCGACCGCGCCGATGCCGAGCCGCTGCTCGGCGTCGGTGATGCTGCTGTCGATGCGCGCCGCGATGGCGTCGGCATGCTGGTCGAGCGTCGCCGCCGTCGTGCGGGTGCGGGCGGCGATGGCGTCCTCGGCATTGGCGAAGACCTGCGCGAACTCGGACGCGCGGCTCGCCATGCGCTGGTCGGCCGCATCGATCGAGGCGGCGATGTCGGCCGCGCGCGCCGCGAACATGCCGGAAGCGTTCTCGGCATGGCCGCGCAGCTCCTCGCCGGCCGCGAGCGTGCTCTGGGCGATGCGGCGGCCGGCAGCGTCGAACATCTGCTCGAATTCGCCGAGGCGGGCGCCCAGCGTCTGCCCGATCTCGCCGGTGCGCGCGGTGAGCGCCCGGCCGAGCTCGTCGGTTCGTTCGGCGATGGTGCGGGCCATCTCGTCCGTCCGCTCGCCGAGGGTCTGGGCCATCTCGGCGGTGCGGGCGACGAGGCGGGCGTCGGCGTCGGATGCGACCTTGCCGGCCTCCTCGCCGAGCAGCGACGTCACCTCGATGACCTTCTCGCGCAGCGAGCCGGCGAGCGCGACGGCGCTGTTCTCCAGCGCGCCCTTGACGTTCTCGACGCCGATGCGCAGCGCGCTTTCCATCGTGCGGGTGCGCTCCTCGATCACGCCGGTCTGGCGCGAGAACGCATCCTCGATCCTGGCGATGTCGTCGCCGAGCGCATTGCGCACGCCTTCGGCCCCCGAGGTGAGGGTGTCGGCGAGCGCGCTGGTGTGGGCGGCGATGATGCCGGCCTGACGGGCGAAGGTGTCCTCGATCCTGACGATGTCGTCGCCGAGCGCGTTGCGCACGCCTTCGGCCCCCGAGGTGAGGGTGTTGGCGAGCGCGCTGGTGTGGGCGGCGATGACGTCGGTCTGGCGGGCGAAGGTGTTCTCGATCTTGGCGATGTCGTCGCCGAGCGCGTTGCGAACCCCTTCGGCGCCGGCGGCCAGCGTCTCCTCCAGCGTCTTGGTGTGCATCTGGATGGCGCCGGAATGGCTGGCGAACGCGTTCTCGATGCGCGACAGGTCCTCGCCCAGCGCGTTGCGCACCTCGTCGGCGCCGCCGCGCAGGGCGTCGGCGAGGAGGCCGATGCGCTGCTCGATGACGCCGTCCTGCTTCTGGAACACGTCCTCGATGCGCGAGATGTCCTTCTCGACGAGGCTCTTCATGGCATTGGTGCCAGAATGCAGCGTCCCGGCCAGCGCCTTGACCTGCTCGCGGAAGGATTCGGTGTGCTCGGCGAAGCTGCTGCCGATGACGGCCATGTCCTCGCTGAGCGCGTTGCGCACGCCCTCGGCGCCGGCATGCAGCGTGCTTTCGAGCGCCCTGGTGCGCTCCTCGATCAGGCTGCCGTGGCGGGCGAAGGCGTCCTCGATCTTGCCGAGGTCGTCGCCCAGCGCGTTGCGGATGTTGTCCGCGCCGGCATGGAGCGTGCTCTCGATGGTCTGCGTGCGCGCCTCGATCACGCCCTGCTGGCGGGCCAGCGCCTCGTCGATGCGGGCGAGGTCGTCGTCGAGCACGCCGCGCAGGCGCTCGGCCCCGGCCACCATCGACGCCTCGATGGTGCGCGCGCGCTCCTCGATTACCCCGGTCTGGCTGGCGATCGCCTGGTCGATGCGGGCCACCTCGTCGCCGAGCGCGCCCTTGACCTCCTCGACGCCGCGGCTCAGCGCCGCGCGCAGCTCGAGCGTGTGCTCGCCGATGGCGTTGGTCTGGCGGTCGAACGCATCCTCGACCTTGGCCACGTCGACCGAGATCGCGGTGGTGAGGTCGTTCTGGCGCTGCGCCAGCGCCTCGATGTGCTGCGACACGGTGGCGTCGAGGCTGTCGCGCGCCTGCCTGACCCGCTCGATGTCGGTGTCGAGCATGGCGGCGATCTCGCGGCGGCCCTCGGCGAACTTCTCGACATGGCCGGTCACGGCCGCGTCGATGCCGGCGCGCGCGTCGGCGAGCTTGCGCAGGTCCTCGTCCAGCGCGCGGGTCATCAGCTCGCGGCCCTTGGTGATGCGCTCGACATGGCTGGTCATGGTCACGTCGAACTGCTTGCGCTCCTCGGCGACGCGCTGCAGGTCGGCCTCCAGCGCCTGTGCGATCAGGTCGCGGCCGCCGGCGAGGCGGGCGGCGAAGTCGCCGGCGCGCGATTCGAGCATGGTCGAGGTCGACATGACCAGCTCGGCCATCTCGGAGCCGATGCGGGCCTTGGTCTCGTCGATCAGGGCGGAGAGGCCCTGCTTGCCGTCGGTGAAGGTCTGCGCGATCTCGCGCGAGCGCTCGACCAGCGTCTCGTTGATCTGGCGGGCGCGCGCCTCGAGCGCCGCGTTGAGCTTCTGCGTGCCGGTGTCGAGCGCTTCGGCGCGGGTCTGGAACTCGTTGATGAGCGCCTGGCCGCGCTCGCGCAGCGTCGCCTCGATGTTCTCGAGGCGGGCGTCGAGCTCCGAATTGAGCGAGGAGGTGGCGCCGCTCAGCAGCGAGACCATGCCGGTGGTGCGCTCGTCCAGCATCTGCGACAGCGTGCGGCTCGCCTCGTCCGAAGTCTGGGTGAGGCGGGCGATGCGGGTGTCGAGCAGCTCGGCGAAGCCTTCGCCCGAGGTGGTGATGCGCTCGGTGAGGGTGTCGAGCCGCTGGTCCACGGCGTCGTAGAGCGACATGCCGCTCTCGTTAATGCGGTCGACCAGGAGCGCGCCGGATTCCGAGATGGTGGCGGAGAGCCTGGACGACACGCCGAGGATGTTCTGGCGGATGACGTCGCTCGCCTGGTCCAGCTCCTCCTTCAGCGTCTCGTGCGCCCCGGAGATCGAGGCGCGCACGCGCTCGGCATGAGTGACGACGGCGTCGCGCTCGCTGCCCAGCCCGTCGATGAGGGTGCGGATTCGGCTCTCGTTGTCGCTGTAGGCGCGTTCGAGCTCGTTGACCTCGGTGTGGACGAGCGTTTCCAGCTCGACGGCGCGCGCCAGCGTGCGCTCGATGCCTTCGCCCATGGCCTGCACCTCGCGGCGCACGGCCTGGCCGACCATCATGACGCGGTCGGTGGCGAGGTGTTCCGGCTCGGCGAGGCGGATGGCGACCTCGGCCATGGACTGCGCGGCCAGCCGCATTTCCTGTGCGCGGCGGATCATCACCGCGAAGCCCCAGAACAGGATGACGGGGACGATGATCGCCACCATCAGCCCGACGAGCTGCGGCGCGGCCATCAGGTCGGCGACGGAGCGGATTTCCCACAGCGGCGGCTGGAACAGGAGATGCCCCATCACCACGCCGCCGGCGATCCACGCCAGCGACAGGATGCTCACCATCCAGTAGATGGTGCGGGGGGTGGCGCTGCGCATCTGCTGCTGCAGCACGCGGTAGTCGCGCTGCCGGTCGTCGTTTGCATGCACGAAGGCGGACGGCGTCGCGGTGGGCGGATCGAGCGGGCGCAGGTCGGATGCGGCAGGCGCTTCCTTGCGCGCGGCGGCGGGCGAGAGCGGCGCCTTCGGCGCGGCAGGGGCCTTCTTCGCCTCCTGCTTCGCGGCGGCGGCCGGCTTGGGAGCCTTCTTGACGTCGGCGTCCTTGATGCCGTGCATCTGGTTGCCCACGATCGGGCGACCCGGGTTGACGAAGGTGGACCACCGGTCGGTGATCTTCCCGCCCTTGACCTTCACAGCGGCGATCTCGACGAGATCAGCCATCTTCGGATCCGTGCCGGTCGTCTCGACGTCC
>JACZJD010000364.1 GCA_014860725.1 Aquamicrobium sp. | reverse complement strand
TGCCGCGCCGGCCCGCCCTCGGGGTTCCAGCCGCGCAGCACATGTTCGATGCCGGGGTCGGGGACGTCGGTGTAGTGGGTGCGGTGCGCCCGGTTCATGGTCACGACGCGCGGCAGCGGGTCGTAGCCGTAGTGGCCGGAGAAGTCGGTGGCGATGCGCACGCCGGCCGGCGTCTCGATCACATAGGTCGAGTGGCCGGCATAGGTGATGGTGACGGGGCCTTCGGCCGTCGCCTGCGCCGGGGTGAAAGCCGGCGTGAAGCTGGCATAAGTCGCCTTCGGCAGGGTTTCGGCGATGGCGATGCAGCGGCTCGGCACCGGCTCGGCCGCGTCCTGCGCGGCGGCGGGCAGGCAGGCGAAGCCGAGCAGGACGGCGGCGAGCACGACGGGGCGCATTGGCGATCTCCGGACGGGTGCGTCGTGCGGAGCCTACAGCCTTGCGGCCCGCTGCCGCTTCAATTTTTCGCGAGAGCGGGCCGGTGCGCGCGCCTTCTGGACGTTTTGCGGCGTTTTCTCTATAAGGCGCGCCATTCAACGACATCGCTAGAAGGCGCGCGAAGGGGTTCCATGGCCGGCCATTCACAGTTCAAGAACATCATGCATCGCAAGGGGCGGCAGGACGCCGTCCGCTCGAAGATGTTTTCCAAGCTCGCGCGCGAGATCACCGTCGCCGCCAAGGCCGGACTGCCCGACCCCGACATGAACCCGCGCCTGCGTCTGGCCATCCAGAACGCCAAGGCGCAGTCCATGCCCAAGGACAACATCCAGCGCGCCATCAACAAGGCCGCGGGCAGCGACGGCGAGAACTACGAGGAAGTGCGCTACGAGGGCTACGGCCCGGGCGGCGTCGCCGTCATCGTCGAGGCGCTGACCGACAACCGCAACCGCACCGCCTCCAACGTGCGCGCCGCCTTCACCAAGGCCGGCGGCTCGCTGGGCGAGACCGGCTCCGTCTCCTTCCTGTGGGACCGGGTCGGCGAGATCGTCTATGCCGCTTCGGCGGGCGACGCGGACACGGTGATGGAGGCGGCCATCGAGGCCGGCGCCGACGACGTCCAGTCCGACGAGGAAAGCCACGTCATCCTGTGCGCCTTCGAGGATATCGGCGAGGTGACGGCGGCGCTGGAAAAGGCGCTGGGCGAGGCCGAATCCGTCAAGACCATCTGGAAGCCGCAGACCAACACGCCGGTGGACGAGGATCGCGCCCGCTCGATCCTCAAGCTCGTGGCCACGCTCGAAGACGACGACGACGTGCAGAACGTCTACGCCAATTTCGAGGTCGACGACGAGACGATGGCCAAGCTGAGCGCGGCGTGAGCGAAGCGCCCCGCCCCCCGGTCCGTCCTTCGATCCGGATCGTCTACTGCACGCAGTGCCAGTGGCTGCTGCGCGCCGCATGGATGGCGCAGGAGCTCTTGTCCACCTTCGGCGCCGACCTCGGCGAGGTGGCGCTGGTGCCGGGAACGGGCGGCGTGTTCGAGATCATGCTCGACGGCGAGACGATCTGGGAGCGCAAGCGCGACGGCGGCTTTCCCGAGGCGAAGGTGCTCAAGCAGCGCGTGCGCGACCGCGTCTGGCCCGAGCGCGACCTCGGCCACTCCGACAGGAAGGGCTGAGGAGAACGGCGGCGTCAGTCGCGGGCGGCGCGCTTTCCTCTGTGGGCGTCGGATTTGTCCGGAAGGCGGACCCGGCTTTTCGGCTCCATGCCCCATACCCCGCCGAGGGCCGCACCCAGCGCGATGCCGATGGCGATGCCGGCCGGGATGTTGTCGATCGCCACGCCGATCATGATGCCGACGCCGAGGCCGCCGCCTGCGCCGACCGCCATGTCGGGATAGCTCATGATGCGCCTCCTTCTGCACGTTGGATGCGCATAACCGCGTGCGACCCCTGAGGGTTCCTTCGGAAAAGGTTGGCCGGCCAACAAAACCCCCAACAAAAAACCCGCCTCGAAGGCGGGTTTTTCCGTCGCGTTGATCCAGCGCAAGGCTCAGATGCCGAGGCCCTCGTAGCGCTTCTTGAACTTCGACAGGCGGCCGCCGCGGTCGACCAGGGTCTGCTGGCCGCCGGTCCACGCCGGATGCGTGGTCGGGTCGATGTCGAGGTTGAGCGTGTCGCCCTCCTTGCCCCAGGTGGACCGGGTCAGGTATTCGGTGCCATCGGTCATCACGACCTTGATGGTGTGGTAATCGGGATGGATATCGGCTTTCATCGGTGTCGTCCTGGCTGCCGGGCTCAGATCGCGCCCCATCGGGGATGCGGCGATGCGCCCACTGTCAAAACCTGAAGCCGCGGCTATGGATGGCCGCGACTTCGGAAACGGTCGGCCGCCTATACAGGAGCCGGCGTCAAACCACAAGGCCCCG
>JACZJD010000363.1 GCA_014860725.1 Aquamicrobium sp. | reverse complement strand
GTCGTCGAGGACGATGCGGTACTGCGACGTGTAGTGGCCGTCGGCGGCCAGCCTGCGGAACTCCTCGTTCGCGCGCTCGACGTCGTCCGGGTGAAGGCGCTGCTCCCAGTGGCCGCTGTTGCGCGGCTCGCCGTCGGCCGGATAGCCGTAGAGCTCATTCATCCGGTCGTCCCAGTATTGCGACGAGGCGCCGATGCTCATCTCCCACACCGCGACCTTCGAGGTGTCGAGGGCGAGGCGCAGGCGGCGCGACAGCTTGCCGAGCTGCGCCTCGCGGCGGCGCAGCGTGCGGATGTTGCGCTGGCGCTCCTCGATCAGGCGGCCGGCGATCACCGCCGGCACCATGATGAGCGCGGCCGCCGTGAACAGGAGCAGCCTGAGCGTCCACAGATTGGTCGGCGTCTGCGGCCAGCCGCCCTTGGGCGTCGCGGCGATCTGCCACGCGCCCGAGGGAAGGGTGACTTCGGCCACGACCGGGTCGCTGGCGAGAATCTCGGGCGCGCCGTAGAACAGCGCGCCGCGCGCGCCGAGCCCGTCGTGGCCGGACAGCGCGATGTCGATCGGCAGGCCCGGGTCGAGCATGCCGCTGTCGGCGTAGAGCCGGTCGATGTCGACGACGACCGAGACGATGCCCCAGAAGGGCCGGCTGCCGTCGGGACCGGCGGCGAAGACCGGCAGGCGGCCGATGATGCCGCGGCCGCCCTGCACGAGATCGACCGGGCCGGCGAGCACGAGGTCGCCGGTGTCGCGTGCGCGCTCGGCGCCGGCGCGCTGCTCGGGATTGTCGCGATAGTTCAGCCCCAGCGCCTTCTCGTTGCCTTCGAACGGATAGACGAGGGTGACGGTCAGGTCCTCGGCGGCGGCGAAGTTGCGGATCTGCGACGTCCTGGGCAGCAGGTTGCCGGCCAGCGCCGAGAAGCGCCGCTGGTCCATGTCGGGCTCGGTGGCGAGGATGGCGACGAGGCCGCGGGCGAGCTGGATGTTGCCGCTGACATTGCCTTCGAGCCGGGCGCGGATCACGCTCATGTGGTGGAGCACGTCGGCGCGCTGGGCCTGCTCGAACAGGCGGCGGTTCTGCTGCTCGGCCACCAGCCATGCGACCGTGACGACGAACAGGGCCAGAAGGGCCGGTATGTTCGTC
This sequence comes from Aquamicrobium sp., assembly GCA_014860725.1. The sequence goes on along the minus strand of JACZJD010000363.1, from coordinate 7,461 downwards.
GCCCGGAATATGGACCCTGACGCCCTGCGGTGGCTCTTGACCGAGACGTCCACCTTTCCCTCGTTATTTCTTGTGCCGGCCGTTGCTGCGTAACGAGGGAACGTTGCACGAACTGCTTAAATTAGGCTTTAGGATGCAGATTTTCCGATGGGCCGCCTTCGCGGGAAAATCATGCCTCCCGCGGCCGGCGCAAAGCGTGGCGCCGGCCGTGCGGGGATCGGTCGCAGCGCCCGGATCAGATCGCGGTGATGCCGCCGTCGGCGGCGAGCGTCTGTCCGGTCATGAACGAATTCTTCGGGTCGGCGGCGAAGAGGATCACCTCGACGATCTCGTCCACCTCGGCCAGCCTCTTCATCGGCACGCCGCGCGTCAGCTCTGTCTCGCCGGAGGGGTTGTCGTGGCCGAGCACGCCGGTCACCATCGCGGTGCGCGCGAAGGAGGGGCAGACCGCGTTGATGCGGATGCCCTTTGTGGCGTATTCCGCCGCCGCCGAGCGCGTCAGGCCGACGACGCCGTGCTTGGCGGCCGCATAGACGGCAAGGCGCGGCGCGCCGGCGATGCCGGCGACCGAGGCGATGTTGACGACGGCGCTCCTGATGCCCGCCTCCTTGTGCTGCCGCTCCAGCGCCGGAAGCTGGTGCTTCAGCGCGAAGAACATGCCGAGCAGGTCGATGTCGAAGACGCGGCGCGCCACGTCCGACGGCGTCTGCGGCAGCTTCATGAAGTCGTGGACGATGCCGGCATTGTTGACGGCGACGTCGAGCCGGCCGAAGCGCGAGAAGGCGAGCGCGACGAGGTTTTCGGAAAGCGCCTCGTCCGAGATGTCGCCCGCCAGCGTCGCGGTCTCCGCGCCGAGGCTGGCCGCGACCTCGTCCAGCCGGCCGCCGTCGATGTCGGAGAGCACGAGGCGCGCGCCCTCGGCGGCGAAGCGTTCCGCCGTCCTGAGGCCGAAGCCGCCGGCAGCGCCGGTGACGAGAACGGTCATTCCCTCGAAACGGCCCATGGTCAGGCTCCTTCCCGGATCGCGTCCTGCGCCAGCGCGGCCAGGAGATGCACGGCCTTGCCGTAGGTCTTCGCCTTCTCCGGATTGGAGGCGTTGCCGTCGAGCGCGCGCTTGTAGACGCCCTGGCAGATCGCCGCCAGACGGAAGAAGGAGAAGGCGAGGTGGAACGTCCAGTCGGGGATGGCGTCGAGGCCGCGCCGCTCGCAGTAGCGCGCGACATATTCGGCCTCGGTGGGCAGGCCGAGCGCGGCGCGGTCGAGGCCGCCGAGGCCGCGGAAGCCCGAATCATGCGGCAGCCGCCACTGCATGCACTGATAGGAGATGTCGGCGAAGGGGTGGCCGAGCGTCGAGAGCTCCCAGTCGAGAACGGCGATCACCTCGGGCCTGTCGGGCGCGAAGATCATGTTGTCGAGGCGGAAATCGCCGTGCACCAGCGACACGCGGCCGTCGTCGGCGACGAGGTTCTTCTCCAGCCACTCGATCAGCCCGTCCATGTCCGCGATCGACTCGGTCTCGGAGGCGCGGTACTGGCCGCTCCAGCGGGTGAGCTGGCGCTCGAAATAGCTGCCCGGCCGGCCGAAATCGCCGAGGCCGACGGCCTCGACATCGACGTCGTGCAGGGCGGCTAGCACCTTGTTCATGGCGTCGTAGATGGCGCCGCGTTCCTGCGTGCTCGCCACCTCGGGCAGCGCCGGGTCCCAGAAGATGCGGCCCTCGACATGGGCCATGACGTAGAACATCCGGCCGATGGGCGAATCCTCGCCCGACAGATGCAGCACCGGCGGCACCGGCACGGCGCTGTCCTTCAGCGCCGCCATCACCCGGTACTCGCGGTCGACCTGGTGCGCGGATTTGAGGAGCTGGCCGGACGGCTTGGCGCGCAGCACGTAGCGGCCGCTCTCGGCCACGACCAGATAGGTCGGGTTCGACTGGCCGGCGTTGAACTTCTCGATTTCCTTCAGGCCGTGGAACCCGGCCACGTGCTTCTCCAGATACGGCGCGAGCGCGGCGGCATCGAGGGCGTTGGCGTCGCTCATGCTGCGTCCTTTCCATTCTCGATCTTGCCGAGGGTGAGCCAGCGCGCGGTCAGCGCCGGCTTGGCCGACCCCTCGATCTCGACCGTGACGTCGTAGTTGAAGTGCAGCCAGCCCGAGGGGCGGACGGTGAGCTCGACCAGCCTGAAGCGGCCGCGGATGCGGGCGCCCGACTTCACTGGCGCGGCGAAGCGGACGCGGTCGAAGCCGTAATTGACGCCGATGCCGGATTCGCGGACCGGCGGGATCGTCTCGTAGGCGAGCGTCGACAGGAGCGACAGCGACAGGAAGCCGTGGGCGATGGTGCCGCCGAACGGCGTCTCGGCGGCGGCGCGCGCCGGATCGACATGGATGAACTGATGATCGTCGGTGGCGTCGGCGAACTTGTCGATCATCTCCTGCGAGACCGTGCGCCAGGAGGAGACTCCTATCTCCGTGCCCACGGCCTGCTTCGCCTCCTCGAGGGAGACGGGTTCCAGCTTGCTTGTGCTCATCTTGCGGCTCGCATCATTCCTTGAACAGCGTCATGCCGTGCTGGACGGATTGCCCGCCGTCAAGAGGCAGAATCGCGCCGGTGACATAACGGCCGGCGCGGCTGCACAGATAGAGCGTGGCGCCGGCGATGTCGTCGGGCGCACCTATGCGGCCGAGGGGCACATGGCCGCCGACATGGGCCGCCTGCCGGTCGGAGGCGGTGGCGAAGGCGGTCATGCGGCTCTGGAAGGGGCCGGGCGCGAAGGCGTTGACCGTGATGCGCCGGGGGGCGAGCTCGTTGGCGAGCGTGCGGGTGAGGTGATGCACGGCCGCCTTGGAGGCGGTGTAGGAATAGGCGCCGTCGGCGAGCGGCTGCGTGCCCATGACGGAGCCGAGATTGATGACGCGGGCGGGGTCCTCGTGGCTCGCCGCCTTCTCCAGCAGCGGCGTCAGCTCGCGCGTCAGGTGGAAGAGGCCGGTGACGTTGACCGCAAGCACCTTGGCCCAGGCCGAATAGGGGAAGTCCTCGAACTCCGCGCCCCAGGTGATGCCGGCATTGTTGATGAGGATGCCGAGGCGGTCGGTGCGGCTCTTCACCTCGGCGACCAGCGCGGCGATGCCTTCCTCGCTGCCGACGTCGCCGGCGAAGCCCTCGGCCCGGCCGCTGCCGCCGAGCGCGTTCAGCTCGTCCGCGACGCGGGCGCAGTCCGCGCCCTTGCGCGAGGCGATCAGAACCGTCGCGCCGCCCATGACCAGGCCGGTCGCCGCCATGCGGCCGATGCCGGTGGCCGCGCCGGTGACGAGCGCGGTCTTGCCCGCGACGGAAAACAGATCCTCAAGATACGACATCGTCCCTCCCCATTACGCTGCGGCATCACAAATGGCGTGTGCGGCAGCTTTGTCACGTTGACAACATACCCGGTAGTATGTTCATCATTCGCACACCCGTAAAGGCCCGACGGGAACCCCTCCAGGGGTTTCTTGGAGGAGTTTCCCGAACAAGGGCCCGGGGACAAGGGAGGAAGTGGGCTCGATGACGCTTGGCGTCCGTGAGCATATGCTGGACCATGCGCGCGCCGACATACTGAGCGCGGCCGCGACCTGCTTCATGGAGCATGGCTACAGCGAGACGTCGATCGACGACGTCGCGCATGCGCTGGGCGCCACCAAGGGCCGCATCTACCACCATTTCCGCTCCAAGGCCGACCTGTTCGCCAACGTCTTCCGCGCCGGCATGGAGATGAACTACGCGGCGATCGAGCCCCATCGCACGCTGCCCGGCCCGGCGGCGATGCGCTGGAAGCGCATGGCCTTCGCCCATGTCATCCAGATGATCGTCACCAGGCCGTTCCAGCGCACGGTGTGGATGGGGGTGGAGATGCACCTGCGCGGCGCGACGACGCCGCAGCAGCGCGTCGTCCTGTCCGACCTCGTGCGCCTGCGCAGCGACTACAGCGCCATCTTCCGCGAGGTGATCGTCAGGGCGCGGGAAGAGGGCGATTTCGATTTCGAGAACGTCAGCATCACCAACCAGCTCATGTTCATGACGCTGAACTCGCCGATCTTCTGGTACGCCCCGCGCACCGGCGAGACCAAGGCCGACATCGAGGAACTGGCGAAGCTTGTCGTCACCTGCGCCTGGCGCGGACTTGGTGGAAAAGAGGAACGGGGCGGGAAAGAGGAACGGAAGGACGCATGAAGACCAACCCGGAGATGGCGCTCGGCATGACCGAGCGGCTGAAGCCGATCCACGAGAAGGTGGCGCGCATGGTGCGCGACGAGATCCTTCCGCTCGACGAGGAATTCCTCGCCGAGATCGGCAAGGACGGCGACCGCTGGAGCTTCACGCCGCGCCAGACCGAAATCCTCGAAGGGCTGAAGGCGAAGGCGCGCGAGCGCGGGCTGTGGAACTTCTGGCTGACCGATTCCGGCCGCGGCTACGGCCTGTCGACGGTGGAATACGCCTATCTCGCCGAGGAGATGGGCAAGGCGCATCTGGGCGCCGAGGTGTTCAACTGCTCCGCGCCCGACACCGGCAACATGGAGGTGCTGGAGCGCTACGGCTCGCCGGAGCAGAAGAAGCGGTGGCTGGAGCCGCTGCTCGAAGGCAGGATACGCTCGGCCTATCTGATGACCGAGCCGGACGTCGCCTCCTCCGACGCCACCAACATCGCCATGCGCTGCGAGCGCGACGGCGGTGATTACGTGCTCAACGGCGAGAAGTGGTGGGCCTCGGGCGCGGGCGACCCGCGCTGCGCCATCTATGTCGTCATGGTCGCGACGCCCGATGCCAGCCGCCGCAAGCACGAGCAGCACTCGATGATTCTGGTGCCGGCCGACACGCCGGGCATCACCGTGCTCCGGGCGATGAAGGTCTATGGCGACGACGACGCGCCGCACGGCCACATGCACATCCGCTTCGAGGACGTGCGCGTGCCGGCGCAGAACCTGATCCTGTCGGAAGGCAAGGGCTTCGCCGTGGCGCAGGGCCGCCTCGGCCCCGGCCGCATCCACCACTGCATGCGGGCCATCGGTCAGGCGGAGATGGCGCTGGAGCAGATGTGCCAGCGCGCCATGCGCCGCGAGGCGTTCGGCCAGCCGCTGGCCAAGCTCGGCGCCAATTACGACATCATCGCCGAGTGCCGCATGGAGATCGAGATGGCGCGGCTCCTGTGCCTCAAGGCGGCGTGGATGATCGACCAGGGCGACGGCAAGGCTGCGGCGCCGTGGATCAGCCAGATCAAGGTGATCGCGCCGCGCGTCGCGCTCAAGGTGACGGACGAGGCGGTGCAGATGCATGGCGGGCAGGGCGTGTCGCAGGACACGCCGCTCGCGCGCTCGTGGACGCATCTGCGCACGCTGCGGCTCGCCGACGGCCCGGACGCGGTGCACCGGCGGCAGATCGCCCGCGACGAGCTCAAGAAATTCACGCAGCAGCAGGTGTGAGATGAAGGCGATCGTCGCACGCGATTTCGCGCCGCTGGACAAGCTCGAATACACCGACTGGCCGGAGCCGGCCGCGGAAGGCCGCACCGTGGTGATCGACGTCGAGACAATCGGCGTCAACTTCCCGGACGGGCTTCTGGTGCAGGGCCTCTACCAGATGAAGCCGCCGGTGCCCTTCGTGCCCGGCATGGAGGTGGCGGGCCGGGTCGCGGCGGTGGGCGACAAGGTCACCGGCTTCGCCGTCGGCGACCGCGTGGCGGCGCTTCTCCAGCTCGGCGGCTATGCCGAGAAGGTCGGCGTGCACGAATCCGCGGTGATGAAGCTGCCGGCGGGCATTTCCGGCGAGGACGCCTGCGCGCTGCTCGTCGCCTACGGGACGTCGCACTATGCGCTGAAGCAGCGCGGCCGGCTCAAGCCGGGCGAGACGCTGTGCGTCCTCGGAGCGGCGGGTGCGACCGGCGTCGCGGCGGTGCAGATCGGCAAGGCGATGGGCGCGCGGGTGATCGCGGTCGCCTCCAGCGAGGAGAAGCAGCGAACAGCGCGCGAGGCGGGCGCCGACGTCGTGCTGGGCTACGACAACCTCAAGGACGCGCTGAAGGAGGCGACCGGCGGCAAGGGCGTCGACGTCGCCTTCGATCCCGTCGGCGGCGAGGCGTTCGACGCGCTGTCGCGGTCGATGGCGTGGGACGGGCGGCTGCTCGTCATCGGCTTCGCCTCGGGCGCCATCCCGAAGCTGCCGGTGAACCTGACGCTGGTGAAGAGCTATTCCGTGGTCGGCGTCTTCTGGGGCGCCTTCACGCAGAAGGAGCCGCAGGTCTATGCGGAGAACATGAAGGAGTTGATCGGCTGGCGGCTCGCGGGCAAGGTCAGGCCGGTGATTGAAGGCGTGTATCCCCTGACGGAGGCGGGCAGCGTGCTCGGGCGCGTGCTCGACAGGGGTGCAACGGGAAAGATCGTGCTCAGGCCCTGAGGGACCCCGGTCCCTGGGGCGGAAAGGCACGGCATTCGATCGCCCGGCTCCGAGGGAGCCGGCAAAGGGGAACGAACGGGACGGCGGCGCCTTGCGAGGCTCGTCGCCCGCAGGGAGGAGTAACAGGTTTGGATGTCCTGCAACTGATCGTGAGCGGCCTTGCAAACGGCTGCGTCTACGGCCTGATCGCGATGGGCTTCGTCCTGATCTACAAGGCGACCGAGGCGGTTAATTTCGCCCAGGGCGACTTCATGATGCTGGGCGCGTTCATCTGCCTCGGGCTGACCAATGCGGAATTCATGGGGCTGCCCTTCTGGATTTCCGTGCCGGTGGCCATCCTCATCATGGGGGCCTTCGGCTACGCGCTCGACCTCGTGGTGCTCAGGCGCATGTCGGGCCAGTCGCAGATCGCCGTCATCATCCTGACGATCGCGCTCGGCTTCGTGCTGCGCTTCTTCGCGGGCCTGATGTGGGGGCACGAGCCGGTCTCGCTGCAGTCGCCGATCGCCGGCCGTGACATCCGCTTCGGCGGCCTCGTGCTCGGCCTCGACGAGATCGCGGTGATCGTGGTCACGGTGCTGCTGACGCTGGTGCTCTACTTCTACTTCAACCGCACCAAGCTCGGCGTGGCGATGCAGGCCTCGTCGCAGAACCAGCTCGCCGCCTACTATATGGGCATTCCGGTCAAGCGGGTTCAGTCGCTGGTGTGGGCGCTGGCCGGCATGGTCGCGGCGGTGGCGGGCATCCTGTTCGCGTCCAAGGGCGCCATCGACCCCTCGATCGGCCTGCTCGGCATCAAGGCGTTCGCGGCCGCCGTCATCGGCGGGTTCGGCTCGCTGCCGGGCGCGCTGCTCGGCGGGATCATCGTCGGGCTGATCGAGCCGTTCGCCTCGCGCTACATCGCCGCCGGCTACTCGCAGATCATGCCCTACCTGCTCCTGTTCCTGATCCTTGTGTTCCGGCCGCACGGCATCCTTGCCCAGGTCCACCGGAAGAAAGTGTGAGGAGGCGGAAATGAGAACAGTCTTCAAGAC
>JACZJD010000362.1 GCA_014860725.1 Aquamicrobium sp. | reverse complement strand
ATCATGAACGCCTTCTACGACGGGCAGTACGACGTGCTCTTGTCCACGACCATCGTGGAATCCGGCCTCGACATCCCGACCGCCAACACGCTGATCGTGCATCGCGCCGACATGTTCGGGCTGGCGCAGCTCTACCAGCTTCGCGGCCGCGTCGGCCGTTCCAAGCTGCGCGCCTATGCGCTGTTCACGCTGCCGGCCAACAAGACGCTGACGCAGCTCGCGGAGCGGCGGCTGAAGGTGCTGCAGTCGCTCGACACGCTCGGCGCGGGCTTCCAGCTCGCCAGCCACGACCTCGACATCCGCGGCGCCGGCAACCTCCTCGGCGAGGAGCAGTCGGGCCACATCAAGGAAGTGGGCTTCGAGCTCTACCAGCAGATGCTGGAGGAGGCGGTGGCCGAGTTGCGCGGCACCGGCGAGACGGTCGACACGGGCTGGTCGCCGCAGATCACCATCGGCACGGCGGTGATGATCCCGGAAAGCTACGTGCCCGACCTCCAGCTTCGCCTCGGCCTCTACCGGCGGCTTGCCGAACTGGAGACGCCGGAGGAGATCGACGGCTTCGGCGCCGAGCTCATCGACCGCTTCGGCCCGCTGCCGCCGGAGGTGGACCATCTGCTGAAGGTCGTGTTCATCAAGGCGCTGTGCCGCAGGGCCAATGTGGAAAAGCTCGACGCGGGGCCGAAGGGCGTCGTCGTCCAGTTCCGCAACCGCGAGTTCCCGGACCCCGCCGGGCTGGTGCGCTACATCGCCGAGCAGGGGTCGCTGGCCAAGATCAGGCCGGACCAGTCGGTCGTGCTGATGCGCGACTGGCCGACGCCGGAAAAGCGGCTCTCCGGCTCGGCCGTGGTGATGACGCAGCTCGCGCGGCTGGCGGAGAAGACGGCGGCGTAGGACCGGCGCGGCGGGCGAGAACGCCGACCTACTCGTCCCTGTCGAGCTCGCCGCGTGCCTTGGCGCCGGCGACCTGCCGGAGGGCGTCGGCGAGCGTGTCGGTCTCCTGCGCGCCCATGACGGCATATTTGCCTTCGAGCAGGAAGCAGGGGACGCCGCGGATGCCCATGCGGGCGGCGGTCTCGATCTCGCTCTGCACGGCCTCGACATCGGCGTTGGAGACGAGCAGCGCGTCGATCAGCCCGACATCCATGCCGGCCTCGCCGGCGACTTCCGTCAGCACGGCGCGGTCGCCGACGTCGCCGGCCTCCTCGAAATTGATCTCGAACAGGCGGCGCACCACCTGGCCCTGCGCGCCGGCCGGGGCCTTCTCGGAGGCGGCCCAGCGGATCAGACGGTGGGCGTCGAGCGTGTTGGCCGACACCTCCATGCCGTCGAAATTGAAGCGGATGCCCTCCGCCTCGCCGAGCGGCACGATGCGGTCGTGGATCTCGCGCAGCCGCTCCTCGCTGCCGAACTTCTGCAGCATGTAGGCCTTGCGCGGCAGGCCGCCGGGCGGAATGTTCGGGTCGAGCTGGTAGGGCCGCCAGCGGACGGCGACCTCGACCTCCGGCGCCAGCCGGATCGCATGTTCCAGCCGCTTCATGCCGATGAAGCACCACGGGCAGGCGACGTCGGAGATGACGTCCACCGTCAGTTTCGTCCTGTCGTCCATGGCAATCTCCTTCAGCCTCCGGCGGCGTGCCACCACGTCTGGAACTGCGGCCCGTAGAGCGGGGTCGTCTCCGGCCGCTCGATGTGCCGCCAGCGCGCCACCCAGCGGTTGATCTGCGGATTGTAGAGCGGCACGACATAGGCGCCGGAAAGCAGCACCCGGTCGTAGGCGCGCACGGCGGCGATGAAATCCTCGCGCGAGCGGGCGGAAAGCAGGGCGTCGATCATGGCGTCGACGGCAGGCTCGGCGACGCCGGCGAAATTGTAGGTGCCGTCGAGGTCGCGCGTGCCCGATCCCCAGCGGGCAAGCTGCTCCGCGCCCGGCGACAGCGACGAGGTGTAGCTTTGCAGGATCACGTCGTAGTCGTAGGTGCGCTGGCGCTGGAGATATTGCGCGCTGTCGACGACGCGGATGGTGGCCTCGATGCCGAGGCGCTCGAGCGTGCGCGTCCACGACGTCGCGAGCGGCACGCCGGCATTGCCATTGAGCATGATCTCGAAGGCGAGCGGCTTGCCGTCGGGGCCGACGAGGCGGCGGCCCTCGAGCCGGTAGCCGGCCGCCTGCAGCGCCTCCATGCCCCGGCGCAGGAAGTCGCGGTCGCGCCCGGAGCCGTCGGAGGCGGGCGGCGACCATTTGCCTTCCATGATCTCCGGCAGCACCGCATCGGGGAAGGGAGCGAGAAGCCGGCGCTCGGCCTCGCTCGCCGGAATGCCGTGCGAGGACAGTTCCGAGCCGTCGTAATAGCTCTTGATGCGGCTGTAGGCGCTGTTGAACAGGTTGCGGTTCGCCCATTCGAAATCGAACAGGCCGAGCAGCGCATGGCGCAGGGCCCGGTCGGCGAAGACCGGGCGGCGCGTGTTCATCACGAAGCCGTACATGCCCGACGGCAGGCCGAACTCGAACGTGTCCTTGATGACGCGCCCGTCCAGCGCGGCGGGGAAGTCGTAACCGGTGGTCCAGCGGCCGGTGTCGGTCTCGATGTGGATCGAGGCCATGCCCTTCTTGAACGATTCGAACAGCGTGTTGTCGTCGCGGATGTAGTTGATGCGGATCTCGTCGAAATTGTCGAACCCGCGCTTGGAGGGAATGTCCTTCGCCCAGTAGTCGGGGTTGCGCTTCAGCACCACCAGCTCGCCCGGGCGCACGCGCTCGACCGTATAGGGACCGGAGCCGACCGGCGGCCTCAGCGACGAGCGGTCGAAATTCTGGGCGTCGGTGGCGTGCTTCGGCAGGATGGGAAGCTGGGCGAGGAGGAGAGGGGCCTCGCGGCCGGCATCCTTCCTGAGCGTGAAGCGGACGCTGCGCTCGCCCGTCTTCTCGATGCGCTCGGCCGCCCTGATCCAGTTCTGGTAGTTCGGCCGTCCCTTCTCCGCCAGCAGCTCCATCGAGAAGACGACGTCGTCGGCGGTGACGGGTGTGCCGTCGGAGAACTTCGCCCGCGGGTCGAGCGTGAAGGCGACGAAGCTGCGCTCCTCGTCGGTCTCGATGCTCTCGGCGATCAGCGGGTAGAGCGTGAACGCCTCGTCGCGCGAGCGCAGCATCAGGCTCTCGAACACGTTCATGCCGAAATACTGGTCGAACAGGCCGCGCGCGCCGTCGCCCTGCACGATGAAGGGGTTGAGGCTGTCGAACGAGCCCTGCACGGCATAGTCGATGCGGCCGCCCTTGGGCGCGTCGGGATCGGCATAGGGGAAATGCGAAAAATCCTCGGGCAGCGCCGGCTCGCCATGCATGGCGATGGCGTGCGCCGCCCCGGTGCCGGCGCCGTCCCCGGCCGTCGCCGGAAGGGCGGCAAGGGCGGCGGCCAGCGCGATGAGGGCGAGGGAAGGAATGCGCATGCGAGGTCTCTCCGGGGCGTCTGGTCCTCGGTTCGGGCGATTCGCTGCAACCTATCATGCGATGTGGCCGGCGGGCCGCAAATTTCGCGCGAGGTCTGGATTCCCGGGCGCTGGCGGTGTAACAGGCGGCCGAGAGCCATGCTGTCGCCGTATTTGACCGACACTAGCACGCTAAGCCGGCCAGCGCCGCAAGCAGCTCGACACCTGAGAGGACAACGACCCCATGAACAGCCGGAAGACCAACGTGTCCCGACTTTCCATCCTCGCCGCAGCGGCGTTCGGCGTCGCGGCCGGCGGCGCGACTCCGGCCGCCGCCCAACAGCAGCAGCAGGAGCTGCCGCAGGGCTGGTTCAAGGCCTGCTCGAAGCAGGAAGACGTCGACATCTGCAACGTGCAGAACATCATGGTCGCCGACACCGGCCAGCTTCTCACCGCCGTCAGCATGATCGAGGTGAAGGGCAAGGTGAACCGCAAGATCTTCCAGATCACGGTTCCGTCGGGCCGCATGGTGCCTCCGGGCATCGGCATGCAGATCGACGGCGGCCAGACGCAGAAGATCGACTACATGATCTGCCTGCCCGACCGCTGCATCGCCGAGGCGCCGCTGACCGACCAGCTCGTCGCGGCCTTCAAGCGCGGCTCGCAGGTCACGCTGACCTCGGTCAACTTCCAGAACCAGCCGAACCCGATCCAGGTCACGCTGGCGGGCTTCACCGGCGCCTTCGACGGCGCGCCGCTGCAGCAGTCCGACATCGAGGACCGCCAGCGCAAGATCCAGGAATTCGTCAGCAAGAACACCGACGACTTCGCCAAGAAGCTCAAGGAAGAGCAGGAGCGCGCCAAGCAGGGCAACTGAGCCGGCGGCGCATCGCAACTATGCAGGAGGGCGGGCAGAGATGCCCGCCTTTTTCTTTGCCGTCGCCCTGCCGTTGCGGCGGGCCGCGTCAGTGGCGGGCCTGGCGCTTCGGCGCGTAGCCGCCGTCGCTCGTCCTGTCGAAGAATTCGGCAAGCTGGGGGTGGCGCACCGGATCGCCGGACGAATCGTCGAGCAGGTTCTGCTCCGACACGTAGGCGACGTACTCGGTCTCGTCGTTCTCGGCGAGGAGGTGGTAGAAGGGCTGGTCCTTCCTCGGCCGCACCTCGGCGGGAATCGCCTCGTACCACTCCTCGGTGTTGGCGAATTCAGGATCGACGTCGAAAATCACGCCACGGAACGGAAACAGCCTGTGCCGCACCACTTGGCCGATCCTGAACTTTGCTGTCTTCGCTTCACGCATGATCCATACCCTGGATCAGTATTTGGCGCATTGCGGCGCACAATTCAACCGCGGCGCGGGTCGGAGCGCCCCGGCCGAGCGTCGGCCCGTCGTGGCAGTTCGTCGCGGCGAAGGGCTTGCCGCGGCGGCGCGTCCGTTCGCGTCAGGCACTTTTCGCGATCATATCTTCTCGCCGGGCAGGCGGCTCGCCTGCTTGACCCAGTCGGCGAACTGCGCCTCGTCGAGCTCGCCCTCGCGGATGTCGAGGTAACGCACGTCCTTGTGCTTCGAAGTGCCGGGCG
>JACZJD010000361.1 GCA_014860725.1 Aquamicrobium sp. | reverse complement strand
GTAACGAAGACCAGCCGGCCGGTACGCCCGACCTTCTCCACAATGTCGGCGATGCGGGACAGACGCTCGACGCTGTCGCCTACCTGCAGCGGCCGAAGGAACTTGAGTTCGCCGCCCGCCCACATACGCCGCTGCAGCGGCACCGGCGGCAGGAAGCCGCCACGCGCCGGATGGCCGTCGCCGCCGATCTCCTCGGCCGGAACGGCGGCAGGCGCCAGGCACCAGTGGATGGCGAGCGGCAGCGCATCCCCCGGCGCCACGACGCGGCTGCCGAGCGTGGCGCGGAAGCGATCGGCGAGCCCGATGGTGACGACGTCGACCTTGCGCTCTTCATTGCCGATCCATTGGCGCAGATGGGCGATGTCGACTTCGGCCATGGTTTCTCCTCCGCAAATTCGCGCCGGTCGCATCTGTTGCGAGCGCCGGGCGCCGAGCCCATCAGGGCCACGAACAGGTTCTCGGCCCGCGCCGCGATTGTGCCCCGTCGCACCGCCCACTGCAATTCGCTCAACGATCCTGCTCACCCTGCCGGCTATGCTGGAAAATTGACCGTTCGATCAAATTTTCTCGCGTCGGCCCACGTTTCGCGCTATGGCGCAGGATGCGCACCCGGACTCGCGAAGGACGGGCGCGCGCGGTATCGTGCGGATATCGTCCGGGCGGCACATGTCCGCGCGGCAGTAGGAGCGAGGCAGGAAGATGAGCAGCAGGACCGTTCATGCCGAGATCGATACGCCTGCGCTGGGCGTGACCATACTCCCGACGCGCGCGCCGGCCAACACCGGTCAGGCCGCCGGCGACGTGATCGTGCGCAATCCGGGCATGCCGCTCGACCTCGGCTTCCTCGAATCCACCCGCTATGTGAACCGCAGCGCACTGGAGCGCCGCGTGGCGACGATGACCAAGCGGCGCTCGATCAAGGGCGACAACCAGGCCGCCTGGCTGCTCCGCGCCATCGCACTGATGGACCTCACCACGCTCAACTCCAACGACACCGACGAGCGTGTCAGGCGGCTGTGCGCCAAGGCGCTGAACCCGCTGCGCGCCGACATCGCCGAAGGCCTCGGCGTCGCCGAAGCGAAGATCCGCCCGGCGGCGGTATGCGTCTACCATCCCTTCGTCGCTACCGCGGTCGAGGCGCTGCACGGCAGCGGCGTCCATGTCGCGGCCGTGTCGACGGCCTTCCCCCACGGCCTCGCCCCGCTCGCCACCCGCCTCCAGGAGATCGAGGCCTCGGTGCGCGACGGCGCCGATGAGATCGACGTCGTAATCCCGCGCGGCCTCGTCTACGAGGCCCGCTGGCAGGCGCTCTACGACGAGATCGTCGCCATGCGCGCCGCCTGCGGCGAGGCGCATCTCAAGGTGATTCTCGGCACAGGCGATCTCTCCACGCTGCGCAACGTCACGCTCGCATCGATGGTGGCGATGATGGCCGGCGCCGACTTCATCAAGACGTCGACGGGAAAGGAAAGCGTCAACGCCACGCTGCCGGTCGGTCTCGCCATGGTCCGCGCCATCCGTGCCTATTTCGAGACGACCGGCTACCTGGTCGGCTTCAAGCCGGCCGGCGGCATCTCGACAGCCAAGGCAGCGCTCGACTGGCTGGTGCTGATGAAAGAGGAACTCGGCCGCCGCTGGCTCGAACCGGACCTGTTCCGCTTCGGCGCCTCCAGCCTGCTCACCGATATCGAGCGACAGCTCGAGCACCATCTTACCGGTCATTATTCGGCTAACTACCGCCACGCGATGGCCTAGACAACGCCTCCGAGCCGCCGTCGACATCCGCTCCTAGGAGCCCGCCATGAACATAATGGAACGCTATCACACCATGGACTACGGACCGGCTCCGGAATCGCGCGCCGAGGCCGACGCCTGGATCGCCGGCCGCGATTTCTCCCGCTCGCTCTATGTCGGCGGCGAATGGCGCGCCGCCGAGGGTGGGGCCACCTTCGAGGTGCGCGACCCGGCCACCGGCGACCTCCTCGCCAACGTCTCGGAGGCCGGCAAGGCCGACGTCGACGCCGCAGTCGCCGCCGCGGCGAAGGCTCTGCCGAAGTGGCGGGCGACCACCGGCTTCGCCC
>JACZJD010000360.1 GCA_014860725.1 Aquamicrobium sp. | reverse complement strand
GCCCAGATCGTCATCGGCGAGGCCACCGCCTGCCTGCCGCTCGGCGACCTGATCGACCTCAAGGCCGAGGCCGCGCGGCTCGACAAGGAGCTGGCGAAGAACGCCGACGAGATCGGCCGCGTCGAGAAGAAGCTCGCCAATCCGCAGTTCGTCGAGCGTGCCGCGGAGGAGGTCGTGGAGGCCGAGCGCGAGAAGCTCGCCGGGCTCCGGGAGGCGCGCGCGCGGCTGGAGGCGGCGCGGTCGCGGCTCGCCGACGCCGGCTGACATCCGCCTGACCCAACGGGTGGGCGCTGACAGGCCCGCCCGTTGCCGCTATTAGCTATTTCAAACGCCGGAAAAGCCAAAAAGGTCTGGAAACGCCATGCCCCCCTATCGCTCCCGTACGACGACCCACGGCCGCAACATGGCGGGCGCGCGCGGCCTGTGGCGCGCCACAGGCATGAAGGACGGCGACTTCGGCAAGCCGATCATCGCCGTGGTCAACTCCTTCACCCAGTTCGTGCCGGGCCACGTGCACCTCAAGGACCTCGGCCAGCTCGTGGCGCGCGAGATCGAGGCGGCGGGCGGCGTCGCCAAGGAGTTCAACACCATCGCGGTGGACGACGGCATCGCCATGGGCCATGACGGCATGCTCTACTCGCTGCCGTCGCGCGAGCTGATCGCGGACGCGGTCGAATACATGGTCAACGCGCACTGCGCCGACGCCATGGTCTGCATCTCCAACTGCGACAAGATCACCCCCGGCATGCTGATGGCGTCGCTGCGCCTCAACATCCCGTCGGTCTTCGTCTCCGGCGGGCCGATGGAGGCCGGCAAGGTGGTGCTCGCCGGCAAGAGCCACGCGCTCGACCTCGTGGACGCCATGGTGGCGGCGGCCGACGACAAGGTCTCGGACGAGGACGTCAAGGCGATCGAGCGCTCGGCCTGCCCGACCTGCGGCTCGTGCTCGGGCATGTTCACCGCCAACTCGATGAACTGCCTGACCGAGGCGCTCGGCCTGTCGCTGCCGGGCAACGGCTCGACGCTCGCCACCCACGCCGACCGCAAGCGGCTCTTCGTCGAGGCAGGGCATCTGATCGTCGACCTCGCCCAGCGCTACTACGAGCAGGGCGACGAGAACGTGCTGCCGCGCAACATCGCCTCGCGCGGCGCGTTCGAGAACGCCATGACGCTCGACATCGCCATGGGCGGCTCGACCAACACGGTGCTGCACATCCTGGCCGCCGCGCACGAGGGCGGCATCGACTTCGACATGGACGACATCGACGCGCTGTCGCGCAAGGTGCCGGTGCTGTGCAAGGTCGCGCCGGCCAAGAGCGACGTCCACATGGAGGACGTGCACCGCGCCGGCGGCATCTTCGCCATCCTCGGCGAGCTCGACCGCGCCGGCCTCATCAACCGCGACCAGCCGACCGTCCATGCCGCCAGCCTCGGCGACGCCATCGACCGCTGGGACATCGCCCGCACCAACAGCGCCGCGGTGCGCGAGTTCTACATGGCCGCGCCCGGCGGCGTGCCGTCGCAGACCGCCTTCAGCCAGGACCGCCGCTGGGACGACCTCGACCTCGACCGCGAGACCGGCGTCATCCGCTCGGCCGAGCATCCGTTCTCCAGGGACGGCGGCCTCGCCGTGCTCAAGGGCAACATCGCGCTCGACGGCTGCGTGGTGAAGACGGCGGGCGTGGACGAATCCATCCTGAAATTCTCCGGCCCGGCCGTGGTCTTCGAAAGCCAGGACGCGGCGGTGAAGGGCATTCTCGGCAACGAGGTCAAGGCGGGCGACGTCGTCGTCATCCGCTACGAGGGGCCGAAGGGCGGACCGGGCATGCAGGAGATGCTCTACCCGACCAGCTACCTGAAATCGAAGGGGCTGGGCGCGGCCTGCGCGCTGCTGACCGACGGCAGCTTCTCCGGCGGCACGTCTGGCCTGTCCATCGGCCACGTCTCGCCGGAGGCCGCAGGCGGCGGGGCGATCGGGCTGGTGCGCAACGGCGACATCATCGACATCGACATTCCCGGCCGCACCATCAGCCTGCGCGTTCCGGACGAGGAGCTGGCCGCGCGCCGCGCCGAGCAGAACCGGCTCGGCTGGAAGCCGGCCGCCCCGCGCAAGCGCAACGTCACCACCGCGCTCAAGGCCTATGCGGCCTTCGCCGCCAGCGCCGACAAGGGCGCGGTGCGCGTCCTGCCCGAATAAGCGGCTTTCCTTCGCCGCCATCGACCTTCGGCCCGCTCCGATGCCTTCGGAGCGGGCATTTTCATGTGGCGATTCCGCAACACTCATACGACATCCTTCGAGTGTTGCTTCCGCGCTATGGCAGATCGCCCACTTCCCGCCATAAACCCGGAGCACCTCGATAGCCTTCCGGAGAGGACGCCCGCGAGAGGCGTTCGACGGGAGGCAGGCCGCACCGCCCGCGGCCAAGGATGACGATGATCGTGTACGACGTTTCGAGCACAAGACCGGCGAACCGCCTCGTGATGGCGGGCATGTTCTGCGCGGTCGCCGTCGGCGCCATGACCGCGGCGCCAGCGGCCCATGCGCTCGACCAGTCGGTGATCGGCACGCCGGACGAGCAGAAGAGCCACGAGCAGAAGAGCCCCTGGGCGGTGTTCCGCTTCGGCTTCTCCGCCTACAAGAGCGGCCACAAGGAGCAGGCCGTCGAAGCCTATCGCTACGCGGCCGACAACGGCCAGCTCGGCGCGCGCTGGAAGCTCGCGCGCATGTATGCCGAGGGCGACGGCGTGGCGCGCAACGACTACGAGGCGTTCAAGTTCTATCAGGAGATCGCCGCGCAGGAGGTCGAGCCCGGCTCGCCCGACGAGAGCTATGTCTCCGACGCGCTGGTGGCGCTTGGGGCCTATACGCGCAGCGGCATTCCCGGCTCGCCCGTGCAGGCGAACCCCGCCGCCGCGCAGGACTACTACATGCGCGCCGCCGCCACCTACCGCAATCCGAACGCCCAGTTCGAGGTCGGCAAGATGCTGATGACGGGCGAGGGCGGCATGAAGTCCAACATCCGCCAGGCTGGGCGCTGGTTCCAGCTCGCGGCGGAGAAGGGCCATGCCGGCGCGCAGGCGACGCTCGGCCACCTCCTGTTCCAGAGCGGCAAGGCCGTGCGCGGCCTCGCCATGATGACCGCCGCGCTCGAACGCGCGCCGGCCTCCGACAGGCCGTGGATACGCGGCATGCAGGAAGAAGCCTTTGCGCTGGCCGACGAGGCCGACCGCCGCACCGCCATCGCGTTGGCGCAGGACCTGCTGGCCAAGGGCGACTGAGGGCAACGCTTTCGGCGAGGAGAGCGTGCCCGGAGAGGCGGCTTTTCTTCGCTCTTCACCCGCCATTCCGTTCTGCAAGCTGCCATCAGCCCTGAAGGTTGAGGCCGCTTCCGGCTCTCCGAGCGCGCGCAGCATCCCCACCGCGTCATCCCGGCCGAGCGGAGCGAGAGCCGGGACCCATTGAGTAGCACGGCCGTGGGGCGGGTTCGTGCGGCTTTCTTGTCACGCGCCAAGGTGAGAACCGGGCCGCGCCCGACGATGTTGCGGCCAATGGGTCCCGGCTCGGCGGCCGCTGCGCGGCCTTGGCCGGGATGACGGTGGGGAAGCCGAGCTGAGATAACGGTGGAGAGGTGGGCCGGGATGGCGGCGCTTCGGGGCCGCTTCGGCGTCAGTTCAGCCTGAGTTCCGCCACCGCCGGCACGTGATCGGAGGGCTTTTCCCAGACGCGAACATGCTTTTCGACCGAGGCGGCGGCGAGGAGGCCGGCGGCTTCGGGGGACAGCAGCAGGTGGTCGATGCGGATGCCGTTGTTCTTCTGCCAGGCGCCGCCCTGATAGTCCCAGAAAGTGAAGATCTGCCCGTCGCTCACGGCGCGGACGGCGTCGGTGAAGCCGAGATATTCGAGCCTGCGCAGCGCGCCGCGGCTTTCGGGCTGGTAGAGCGCGTCGTTGACCCATTCGGCGGGGTTCTTGGCGTCGATGGGCTGAGGAATGACGTTGTAGTCCCCGGCCAGCACCAGCGGCTCCTCCATCGCGAGCCGCGCCTGCGCCCACGCCTCCAGCCGCGCCATCCAGGCGAGCTTGTAGCCGAACTTGCGCTCCTCATGGATCGGGTTGCCGTTGGGCAAATAGAGCGAGACGACGCGCAGCGCGCCGCCTCCCGTCGAGAACACGCCCTCGATGAAGCGCGCCTGCTCGTCGCCGTCGTCGCCGGGCAGGCCGCGATTGACCTCGTCGAAGCGCAGCTTCGACAGGATGGCGACGCCGTTGAAGCCCTTCTGGCCGTGGGTCTCGACATGGTAGCCCAGCGCCTCGATCTCGAGGCGGGGGAAGCCGTCGTCCTGCGTCTTGATCTCCTGCAGGCAGACGATGTCCGGCCCGCTCTCCTTCAGCCAGTGCAGGAGATTGTCGATGCGCGCGCGAACGCCGTTGATGTTCCAGGTGGCGATCTTCATCGATCGCTCAGATCGAGAAGGAGGTGCCGCAGCCGCAGGAGGCGACCGCGTTGGGGTTTTTGATCTGGAACGACTGGCCCATCAGGTCGTCGACGAAGTCGATCACCGAGCCGCCCATATAGACCAGCGACAGGTCGTCGATCAGCACCCGGGCGCCGTCGCGCTCGATGACGATGTCGTCGTCGTTGCGGGTGTCGGTCAGGTCCATGATGTAGGAGAAGCCCGAGCAGCCGCCGCCCTCGACCGCGACGCGCAGGCCGATCTTGTCCGGCTCGGCGGCGAGCAGCGCGGCGATCTTCCTCGCTGCGGCCTCGCTCACCTCGACGCCCTTCATCTCCGTCTTCGCCTCGACGCCCATGGCAGTCACCTTGCTTTCGCATCCGCTCAATAGGTATGAAGCGGGGAGGGGCAAGTCAACACGCCGCCGGCGCGGCAGGGGACGGGATTTGACGGCATCGTTCGAGCGCATAGGCTTCGGCTACCGGCCGCGCGCGCCCTATGCCTGCGATCCGGCGCGGTCGCGCGGCCGCCTCTTTCCCGAGCCGGAAAGCCGGACGCGCACGCCCTTCCAGCGCGACCGCGACCGCATCATCCATTCGACCGCCTTCCGGCGGCTGAAGCACAAGACGCAGGTGTTCATCGCCCACGAGGGCGACCACTACCGCACGCGACTCACCCACACCATCGAGGTGGCGCAGATCGCCCGCGCCATCGCCCGCGCGCTGCGCGCCGACGAGGACCTGGCCGAGGCCATCGCCCTCGTGCACGATTTCGGCCACACGCCGTTCGGCCACACCGGCGAGGAGACGCTCGACGCGCTGGTGCGGCCGTGGGGCGGGTTCGACCACAACGCCCAGTCGCTCCGGATCGTCACACGGCTCGAGCGGCGCTATGCCGAGTTCGACGGCCTGAACCTGACGTGGGAGACGCTGGAAGGGCTCGTCAAGCACAACGGCCCGCTGACCGACGCGGAAGGGAGGGGGCTGAAGGGCGAGGTGCCGCAGACGATCCTGAGCTTCAATGCCCGCTTCGATCTCGAACTGGACCGCTACGCCTCGGTCGAGGCGCAGGCGGCGGCGATCGCCGACGACATAGCCTACGACGCCCACGACATCGACGACGGCTTGCGCTCGGGACTGCTGACGCTCGACATGCTGGAGGCGGTGTCGCTGCCGGCGGGCATCCTCGCCGCGGTGCGCGAGCGCTATCCCGGCCTCGACGCGGTGCGCACCGGCCACGAGCTGGTGCGGCGGCAGATCACCGCCATGGTCGAGGACGCCATCGCCACGGCGCAGCGCACCGTCGAGGAGCTGGCGCCGCAGAGCACGGCCGACATCCACCATGCCGGCCGGCCCGTCGTCACCTTCTCGGCGGCGATGACGGCGGCGGAGAAGGAGCTCAAGACCTTCCTCTACGCGAACCTCTACCGCCATCCGAGCGTGATGGACGTGCGCGAGCGCGCCGACAGCATCGTCCGCGACCTCTTCCACCGCTATTTCGAGGCGCCCGCCGACATGCCGGAAGGCCACGGCCACGAGGCGGAGCTTGCCGACGAGGCGGTGCGGGCGCGCTACGTCGCGGATTTCATCGCCGGCATGACCGACACCTACGCCATCAAGGAACACCGGCGCCTGTTTGACCGGACTCCGGAATTGGGCTAGGCGGACCGCCTAATTCCGCGAGGCTTCCGACCTCGCTTTCCCCAATCCGGGCAGGTACGACATGAACATCTTCGCGCAGTTCGCATCGCGCATCGTCGGGGCGGTCGAAAGCCTCGGGCTTCAGCCGAAGGACGGCGGGGCGCTCGATTTCTCCCGCCTCACGGTCGAGCCGCCGCGCGACCCCAGCCACGGCGACCTCGCGACCAACGCCGCGATGGTGCTGGCCAAGGCCGTGGGCGAGAACCCGCGCGCGCTGGCCGAAAGAATCGCGACCGCGCTGCGCTCCGACCCGGACGTGGCGGCGGTCGAGGTCGCGGGGCCGGGCTTCGTCAACCTGAGGCTCGCCGACGGCTTCTGGCAGGCGCGCCTCGCCGGCATCCTCGACGAGGCCGAGGATTACGGCCGCTCCACCGTCGGCGCGGGGCGCAAGGTCAATGTCGAATACGTCTCGGCCAACCCGACCGGGCCGATGCATGTCGGCCACTGCCGCGGCGCGGTGGTGGGCGACGCGCTCGCCAACATCATGGGTTTCGCCGGCTACGACGTGACCAAGGAATACTACATCAACGACGCCGGCGCGCAGATCGACGTGCTCGCCCGCTCCGTCATGCTGCGCTATCGCGAGGCGCTGGGCGAGGAGATCGGCGAGATCCCGGCCGGGCTCTATCCCGGCGACTATCTGGTGCCGGTCGGCAGGGCGCTGGCCGACGAGTTCGGCCGCAGTCTCAACCAGATGCCCGAGGAGAAGGCGCTCGCCATCGTCAAGGACCGCACCATCGACGCGATGATGGTGATGATCCGCGAGGATCTGGCCGCGCTCAACGTCCATCACGAGGTGTTCTTTTCCGAGCGCACGCTGCACGCCGACAATGCGGCGGCGATCCGCGGCGCGATCGCGGACCTGACGATCAAGGGCCACGTCTACAAGGGCAAGCTGCCCCCGCCCAAGGGCGAGAAGAACGAGGACTGGGAGGACCGCGAGCAGACGCTGTTCCGCTCGACCGTGGTCGGCGACGACCAGGACCGGCCGCTGGTCAAGTCCGACGGCTCCTACACCTATTTCGCCGCCGACGTCGCCTACATGAAGGACAAGTACGCCCGCGGCTTCGAAGAGCTGATCTTCGTGCTCGGCGCCGACCATGGCGGCTATGTCAAGCGGCTGGAGGCGCTGGCCAACGCCGTGTCGGACAACAAGCTCAAGCTGACCGTGCTTTTGTGCAACCTCGTCAAGCTCTATCGCGACGGCGAGCCG
>JACZJD010000359.1 GCA_014860725.1 Aquamicrobium sp. | reverse complement strand
GCTGCTGGCGCCGCGCGGTCGCGCCCTGTGCCTCGGACCGGACGACGAGGCGGCTTTGGCGCAGTCCATCCAGGCGCTCGCCGCCGGCAACGCCGTTCTCGCCGTCGCCCCGGGCGCCCGGGCGGCGCTCGCCCCGCTTCTCGGCAAGGGCCTGCCCGTCGAGGCGCTCGAAGGCGTCATCGATCCCGATTGCCTGAAGGATCTGGCCGTCGACGTGGTCGCCATCGCGGCGGAAAGCGAGACGCTGCGAAAGATCCGCGCCGCGCTCGCCGGACGGGAAGGGCCGATCGTGCGTCTGGTATCGGCGGTACTCGACCCGATCGCCTATGCGCACGAGCGCGCCGTGTGCGTCGACACGACCGCCGCAGGCGGCAACGCCAGCCTGCTCGCCGCCGCGGAATAGCCCTCAAGCCGGATGTTCCGGCAAATCGGCAAGCAAAACCCCGCCATCGCTGGCGGGGTTTTATCTTTACAGGCTCTGCTGCTCAGCGCCCGATCAGCCGTAGGGCGACCGGCACTGGCGACGCGGGCCGTTGTAGGGCTGGAACGTGTTGTCCGAGGCCCGGTACGAACGGTAGCGGTTGTAGCACCACTCGACATGGGCGTTGCCGCGCGGCCGGTACTCGACCGGAGGGTTCGCTATCGCCCCGCCGACGATCGCACCGGCGATGAAAGCTGCGGGCGGGAACCACCAGCCATTATACTGGCGATAGCCGGGGCGGTGGTGACGATAGCCGCGGTGGCCGCGATAGTAGTAGCTGTCGCCGCGACGCACCCAGTCACGGCCGCGCGGCCCGCGATTGTCGCCCCGACGCCAGTCGCGATCGCCGCGGCGCCAGTCACGCTCTCTCGGCGTCCACTTTCCGGCTCCCGGAACATCGACCTGCGCCTGGATCACATTACCCTGTGCGGCCCACGAGGGGGC
This sequence comes from Aquamicrobium sp., assembly GCA_014860725.1. Next base: position 813 of record JACZJD010000359.1, on the reverse strand, counting down.
GGCCTTGGGCATCGCAAAACCCGGTGTCGTCAGCGGCAGCGTCAGCATCATGGCTGCCGCACACACGCTGGAAACGATCTTCAACATCGTGACCTCCTGATGGTCCGTCAATTCGCCCTTCATTGCGAACTATAATGCAATCCACGGGAATTTGTTCCCAAAAATGTCCGCCCGCGCCAGATGCCGCAGGCGGCGCTCGCCCCCGACAATCGCGGGATATGTCGAGGATGGAATCGCCGTGAATCCGCGCCTTTTCTAGCGCAGCATCATCACGCGGCAGCGCTCCCCGGCCGCGGCCGGCGGCGCATGCGGAGGCCGCACGATCAGGGCATTCGCGGCGGTCAGCGTGCGCAGCATGGACGAGTCCTGCACGGGGAACGGCGTCGCCACCAGCCCGTCCTCGCGCTGCTCGGCAACGGCGCGGACATAGTCCTGCCGGTGGTCGTTGGCGTTCATCGCCGCGCCGAGCACCGCTTCGCGCAGGTCGGCGGCAGAAGGCTTCCCCGCCAGTGCGGCCACCAGCGGCTTGAGGAACAGATGGCCGCAGACCAGGCTCGACACCGGATTGCCCGGCAGGCCGAGGACGCGCGTCTCGCCGAAGCGGCCGGACATCAGCGGCTTGCCGGGCCGCATCGCCACCTTCCAGAAGCCGGGCGTCATGCCCTCGTCCGCGAGCGCCTTGCCGACGAGGTCGTGATCGCCGACCGAGGCGCCGCCCAGCGTCACGATGACGTCGGCCCGCGCGTCGCGGGCGCGGCGAATGGCCGCCCCGATCCCCGGCAGGTCGTCGGGTTCGATCCCGAGGTCGAGGAC
>JACZJD010000051.1 GCA_014860725.1 Aquamicrobium sp. | reverse complement strand
GCGTGATGCGCAGCCGCTCGGTGCCGCGCGGCACGGTCGGGTAGTTGATCGGCTGGATGTAGATGCCGTGCTTGGCCAAGAGCCGGTCGCTCGCCATCTTGCACAGTTCCGGGTCGCCGACCAGCACCGGCACGATGTGGGTCTCGGACGGCATGACCGGCAGGTCGGCCGCCGACAGCATGTCCTTGGTGTGCTGGGCCTGCCGCTGCTGGGCGTCGCGCTCGCCCTGCGACTGCTTCAGGTGGCGGATCGAGGCCGTGGCGGCCGCGGCGATCATCGGCGGCAGCGCCGTGGTGAAGATGAAGCCCGGCGCATAGGAGCGCACCGCGTCGATGACCTCGCGCTTGCCGGTGATGTAGCCGCCCAGCGTGCCGAACGCCTTGGCGAGCGTGCCCTCGATCACGTCGATGCGATGGGCCAGCCCCTCGCGCTCGGTGATGCCGCCGCCGTGCGCGCCGTACATGCCGACGGCATGGACCTCGTCGATATAGGTCATGGCGTTGTATTTCTCGGCGAGGTCGGCGATGGCCGCGATGGGCGCGACGTCGCCGTCCATCGAGTAAACGCTCTCGAACACGATCAGCTTGGCGCGCTCGCGGCCGGCCTGCTGCAGCAGGCTTTCGAGATGGGCGACGTCGTTGTGGCGGAAGATCTTCTTCTCCGCGCCCGAGCGGCGCACGCCCTCGATCATCGAGGCATGGTTCAGTTCGTCGGACAGGATCAGGCAGTCGGGCAAGAGCCGGCCGATGGTCGAGATCGCCGCCTCGTTGGAGACGAAGCCCGAGGTGAAGACCAGCGCGGCTTCCTTGCCATGGAGGTCGGCGAGCTCGAGCTCGAGCTCGACCAGCGGATGGTTCGTGCCGGAGATGTTGCGGGTGCCGCCGGCGCCGGAACCCATCGAGCCGGCCGCCTTCTGCGCCGCCGCGATGACGTCGGCGTGCTGGCCCATGCCGAGATAGTCGTTCGAGCACCACACCGTGATTTCGCGCGCCTCGCCGTTGGCGCGCCAGATTGCCTTGGGAAAGGAACCGACGATGCGTTCCAGATCGGCGAAGACGCGATAGCGCCTTTCCGCGTGGAGCTGGTCGATGGCGTCCTCGAAAAACCGTTGGTAGTTCATGCTGTCGTCCCGGGGGTTGCGGCGGCAAGATAGTTCGCGCTGCCTGAGGCGTCCACGTCGCCGGCATGGGCAAATTGCCACGCTGACGACTATTTCCTTATAGCGCCTGTGCAGCGCGTTCCGATTGATCTTTCGCAAGCGATCGGCCGATAGGCCTGAAATCTTTCTTAGCGATTTGCATGTGAGGGTGCGCCGGACGAAAGGACGCAGCCGCAACGGCGCGCGCAAGGAAACGAGGTGAGCGATGGCCGTACTGGTCACCGGCGGCGCCGGCTACATCGGCAGCCACATGGTCTGGGAACTGCTCGACGCCGGCGAGGAGGTGGTGGTGCTCGACCGGCTCTCGACCGGCTTCGACTGGGCGGTGGCGCCCGAGGCGAAGCTGGTCGTCGGCGACGTCGGCGACAGCGCGCTCGTCGCCGGGCTGATCGCCGGCCACGGCATCGACGCCGTCATCCATTTCGCCGGCTCGATCGTGGTGCCGGAATCGGTCGCCGATCCGCTGGCCTATTACGACAACAACACCGTCAGGACCCGCTCGCTGATCGAGACGGCGGTGAAGGGCAGGGTCAAGCACTTCATCTTCTCCTCGACGGCGGCCGTCTACGGCGCGGCCGGCTCCGAGCCCGTCTCGGAGAACGCCGCGCTCCACCCGGAATCGCCCTACGGCCGCTCCAAGCTGATGAGCGAGTGGATGCTCGCCGACGCATCCGCCGCCTACGGCCTGCGCTACACGGCCTTGCGCTACTTCAACGTCGCCGGCGCCGATCCGAAGGGCCGCACCGGCCAGTCGACGGCGGGCGCCACCCATCTCATCAAGGTCGCGGGGCAGGCCGCGCTCGGCAAGCGGCCGTTCATCGAGGTCTTCGGCACCGACTATCCGACGGAAGACGGCACCTGCGTCCGCGACTACATCCATGTCAGCGACCTCGCCGCCGCCCATAGGCTGGCGCTGGAGCGGCTGCGGGCCGGCGGCGACAGCCTCGTCGCCAATTGCGGCTACGGCCACGGCTATTCGGTGTTCCAGGTGCTGGACAGCGTCAGGCGCGTCCACGGCCGCGACTTCGACGTGCGCATCGCCGGCCGCAGGCCGGGCGACGCGGCGGCGGTCGTCGCCAACCCGGCGCTTGCCCGGCGCGAGCTCGGCTGGTCGCCGCGCCTCGACGATCTCGACGCCATCGTGAAGTCGGCGCTCGACTGGGAGCGCCGCCTTTCGACGATGAACGCGCCCAGGCCCGTCGCCTAGCCGGCTTTTAAAGCCGACTCAGCGCTGGACCACGATGCGCGTGTTCTTCAGCCCCTCCTGCTGGGCGAGGCGGTAGAGCACGGCGGCGTTCTGCGTGTGCAGCCTGATGCAGCCGGCGGAGGCCGGCCTGCCGAGGCGGCTGACCTGGTTGGTGCCGTGCACGGCATAGTTGCCGTTGTAGAAGATCGAATAGGGCATCGGCGCGTTGTTGTAGCGGCTCGAGCGATGGTTCCTCGACAGCCACTTCGCCGTCCATGCGCCAGCGGGCGTGACCTTGCCCTTGCGCGCCGTCGAGACCGGCCAGCGATACTTGACCTGACCGCGATGTATCACCGTCATGGTCTGCGTCGAGATGTCCACTCTGGCGACCAGCGTCGCGGCCTGCGATACGGCCGGCGCACCGGCGACGAGCGCCAGCGCCACGGCAATGCCTGCAATGATCCTCATGAGTCTTCCCAAGCCCCGTTGCCCAAGCCCAGTTACCTTGACGCAAGGTTAGGCGCGGGCGACGGCCGGGCCAATTCATTTCTTCGTCATTGTGGCCAAAGGGTTAGCGGAGAGGGTTAAAAGCCCTTTCCACCTCTCGGTCCGATGCTCTAGAGGTTGCCACGACATGCATGCAGCGAAAGGGTCGCCATGACGCTCAGGGTCGCCGTCCAGATGGACCATATCTCGACCGTCTCCATTGCGGGGGACACCTCCTTCGCGCTGTCGCTGGAGGCGCAGCGGCGCGGACACGAGCTGTGGCACTACACGCCCGACCGGCTCTCCATGCTCAACGGCACCGTCTTCGCCCGCGCCGAGCGGATGGAGGTGCGCGACGTCAAGGGCGACCATTTCACGCTGCAGCCGGCCGAGCGCGTCGATCTCGCGGAGCTGGACGTGGTGCTGCTGCGACAGGACCCGCCCTTCGACATGAACTACATCACCACCACGCACCTCCTGGAGCGCATCCACCCGAAGACGCTGGTGGTCAACGACCCGGCATGGGTCAGGAACAGCCCGGAGAAGATCTTCGTCACCGAGTTCCCGGACCTGATGCCGGAAACGCTGATCACCAAGGACCCGCGCGAGGTCGACGCCTTCCGCAGGGAGTATGGCGACATCATCGTCAAGCCGCTCTACGGCAATGGCGGCGCCGGCATCTTCCATCTGCACGAGGCCGACCGCAACCTGGCCTCGCTGCTCGAGATGTTCCAGCAGATGTTCCGCGAGCCGTTCATCGTCCAGCGCTACCTCAAGGACGTGCGCAAGGGCGATAAGCGCATCATCCTGATCGACGGCGAGCCGGTCGGCGCGATCAACCGCGTGCCGGCCGAGCACGACTCCCGCTCCAACATGCATGTCGGCGGCCGCGCCGAGCCGACGGAGCTGACCGAGCGCGAGCGCGAGATCTGCGCCCGCATCGGCCCCTCGCTCAAGGAGCGCGGCTTCATCCTCGTCGGCAT
>JACZJD010000358.1 GCA_014860725.1 Aquamicrobium sp. | reverse complement strand
TTCTCCGCCGACGAGGTCTACGCCATCGCCGAACTGATCCGCCGCCAGCGTGGCGGTGCGGCGGTCGTGCTCGGCGCGCTGAGCCCGCGGACGCGCAACGCCCAGGTCGCCCTCTACCAGTCCGGCGACGTCGACTACCTGATCGCGACCGACGCGATCGGCATGGGACTCAACCTCGACGTCGATCACGTCGCGTTCGCGCAGAACCGCAAGTTCGACGGCTACCAGTTCCGCAACCTCAGCGCCGCCGAGCTCGGCCAGATCGCCGGCCGCGCCGGCCGCCACCTGCGCGACGGCACGTTCGGCGTCACCGGCCAGGTCGATCCGCTGGACGAGGAACTGGTGGAGAAGATCGAGGCGCACGAGTTCGATCCGGTCAAGGTCCTGCAGTGGCGCACGGCGCGCTTCGACTTCGCCAGCATCGACGCGCTCAGGCGGTCGATCGAGACGACGGCGCCGGTGGAAGGGCTGACGCGGGCGCTGCCGGCCGTCGACCAGCAGGCGCTCGAGCACCTGGTGCGCGATCCGGAGATCCGCGACCTCGTCCACGGCCACAGGCGCGTCGAACTGCTCTGGGAGGCCTGCGCGCTGCCCGACTACCGCAAGATCGCGCCGGCCCAGCACGCCGACCTGATCGCCTCGATCTTCCTCGACCTCGCCCGGCGCGGCCATGTCGACGAGGACTACATGGCCGAGCAGGTCCGCCGCGCCGACACGACCGAGGGCGATATCGATGCCCTTTCGCACCGCATCGCGCAGATCAGGACCTGGACCTTCGTCTCCAACCGGCCGGGCTGGCTGGCCGATCCGGCACACTGGCAGGAAAAAACGCGCGAGATCGAAGACAGACTGTCCGACGCGCTGCATGAGCGGTTGACGAAACGCTTCGTTGATCGCAGGACTTCCGTGCTCATGAAGCGCCTGAGAGAGAATACGATGCTGGAAGCAGAAATCAGCCCGGCCGGGACGGTGACCGTGGAAGGACACCACGTCGGCGAATTGCAGGGGTTCCGCTTCACGGCAGACCAGAGTGCGGGCGGCGAGGACGCGAAGGCGGTGCGCAGCGCCGCGCAGAAGGCGCTCGCCACCGAGTTCGAGACGCGCGCGGAGCGTTTTTCGATCTCCTCCAACGGCGACATCGCGCTTGCCTCCGACGGCATCCTGCGCTGGATCGGCGCGCCGATCGGCACTCTGGCGGCGAGCGAAGATGCGCTCAGACCCCGCGTCATCCTGTTCGCCGACGAGCAATTGACCGGTCCCGCCCGCGACAAGGTCGCGGCGCGCGCAGAGCGCTACGTGAACTACCAGATCGACTCGCTGCTCAAGCCGCTGATCGACCTGCAGGGTGCCGAGCAGCTTTCCGGCATCCCCCGCGGCATCGCCTTCCGGCTGGTCGAGGAATTCGGCCTGATCAACCGGCGCGACATCGCCGAGGACGTCAAGTCGCTCGACCAGGAGGGACGCGCCGCGCTGCGCCGACTCGGCGTGCGTTTCGGCGCTTACCACATCTTCGTGCCGGCGCTGCTGAAGCCCGGGCCGGCGAGTCTGGTGACCCTGCTCTGGTCGCTGAAGAACGACGCCAAGGACAAGCCGGGCTTCGGCGACATCGTGCACGCGCTCGCCGCCGGCCGCACGTCCGTCGTCGTCAACCAGAGCTTCGACCGCGCCTTCTACAAGCTCGCCGGCTTCCGCATGCTCGGCCGGCGCGCCGTGCGCGTCGATATCCTCGAGCGCCTGGCCGACCTGATCCGCCCGGCGCTCGCCTGGCGCGCCGGCACCGTGCCGCGTCCCGACGGCGCCTTCGACGGCTCTGCCTTCACGGTGACGCCGGCGATGATGTCGATCCTCGGCGCCACGCCCGACGACATGGAAGAAATCCTGAAAGGCCTCGGCTATCGCGGCGAAGCGAGACCGGCCGAAGAGGTGAAGGCCAGGCTGGCGGCGATCGACACGGCGGCGAAGACGGAGGCGGCGGCGAAAGCCGAGGCGGCGAAGGCGGCCGAGGCTGCCCTGGCGCCGGCAGAAGCGGAGGCGGGCGAGCTGGTCGAGGCGGACGGTCAGACCGACGAAGGCGTCATGGACGCCGATTCCGGCGGGGCCGAAGAAGCCGTGCCGGCGGAAGCCGGGGAGGCCGCGGCTCCGGCCGAACATCCTGCGGCGGCGGAGATCGCCGAGGTTCTGCCGCATGCTGTCGAGGCGGCTGTCGAGGCCATGGAGCCGCCGGCCGAAGCGGCAGAGCCTTTGGCCGAAGCCCCCGCGCCTGCGGCGGACGCCGCGGCAACCGGCGAGGCTGCGGAGAAACCGGCCGAGGAAGAACAGAAGCCGATCATGCTGTGGCGCCAGGCGCGCTCCGAGCACCGGCCAAGGCATCGCCACGGCCAACATGCCCGCGGCGGAAAGGGCGGCGGCCAGCGCCATGGCG
>JACZJD010000357.1 GCA_014860725.1 Aquamicrobium sp. | reverse complement strand
GGAATGGCATCCCACTCTTCCTGTGACTAAATTAACAACCCGCTAATGAAAGGCCGCCGAAAGCAGAAAAGTTAATTCGAATCCGCCTGAATCGGCCGATATCGTTTCGTTTCCGAATCGGACGTTGCGTAAGGCCGGCGGCAGAAGGCCGGCAGTGCCGCCGAGGTGACTCAAGGGAAGATTCGCCGCTTCGTCCTCTCACCTCGAGGCAGGGGGAGCGGCAGGCGACCCGCCCGGACCGGCAACGCCTTCCCTCCGTCCGCCGGACCTGCTCCCCACGTGCCCCTCCCCCGGCGGCAGCGGCGAAAGAGGCGCGAAAAATGCCGCTTTCGTCGCCCTTCCCCGGGCAAGACTTCCTTCACCACGCGACGAGCTATTCCCCCCGGCGCGGCGCATTCGTGCTAGGCACGGCGCACTCGGCTGGGGAGCGAGGAACAACATTGGTCGATCAGGCATCACTCTTCGTTGCCGCCGGCATCTGTGCCGCCGCGCTCGCGCTGACCATGCTCAGCGTATGGATTCACAACCGCGCGGAGCGGTTCCTCGTCGGCTGGACCATCGGCCTGCTGCTGCTCGGCGGCGGCGTCATCCTCTATTCCGTCATGCCGCCCGACCGCATGGACGTGGTGGCCACCGCCTTCACCATGGAACTGATCGGCTTCTACGCCGTCCTCGTCGCAGCAAGGCTGTTCACCCGGCGGCCGACGACCGGCCTGCATGTCGCGCTCTTCGCCGCGCTCGCCGTGCCGGTGACGATCCCCATCGTGCTCGGCTATGACGGCCTCGGCATCATCGTCTACAATTTCGTCGTCGGCGCGCTGCTGGTCGCGACGGCCGCGCACTACTGGAGCGCGAGGGCGGAGGCGCCGACCTGCATCGCGCTCATGACGATCCTCTACAATCTCGCGGCCCTGTCCTTCTTCGCCTGCGGCACCATCCTGCTGCACGAGAAGCGCTGGGTGCTGCACATGCGCCCCGACAACTGGGCCGAGCAGTTCAACGCCATCATGTGCATCGCCGGCATCACCGGCATCGGCGCGCTGTCCTTCGGGCTCAACCATGCCCGCGCCGCGCGCAAGCACCGCGAGGACGCCGAGACCGACATGCTGACGGGCCTGCTCAACCGCCGCGCCCTGTTCGAGCGGCTGGGGCGCGGCGCGTTCGCGCCGGGCCACGCGGTCATCGCCTTCGACCTCGACCGCTTCAAGTCGATCAACGACCGCTACGGCCACGCGGCCGGCGACGAGGTGCTGCGCCGCTTCGCCGACGCGCTGCGCCTCAACACGCGCGAGGGCGACCTTGCCGCCCGCACCGGCGGCGAGGAGTTCGTGCTGGTGCTGCGCGGGGCCTCGCTGCCGATCGCCACCAGCACCGCCGAGCGCATCCGCGCCCTGTTCGCGGAAAGCCACGTCGATACCGACAGGGGCCGCGTCGCGGCGACGGCGAGCGCCGGCGTCGCGCTGGCCGGCGACGGCGACGAGGGCTTCGAGCACGTGCTCAACCGCGCCGACGACGCGCTCTACCGCGCCAAGAACGGCGGCCGCAACCGCGTCACCGCCGAGCTCCACGTCGGCAGCTTCAGGGCGGTCGGCTGAGCCGGTCGGACTTGAAACCGGCGGCCGGAAGCCACATTTCACGCTCACCCACTCGACCTGCCGCCCGCCTCTGCTAAAAGCGGCGGAACGGTTTCGGCGCAGCAGGAGACGGCGATGAGCGCGCAGGACAATCCTTTCGGCGGCAGCTACTCTGTCCAGTACGGAAGCGACGGGGCATCCGCCCCGGCGAACGGGGCGGATGCGGGCGGCCTCGTCAAGGACACGACCACAGCGGCCTTCGCCGCCGACGTGATCCAGGAATCGCGGCGCCAGCCGGTGCTGGTCGATTTCTGGGCGCCGTGGTGCGGGCCGTGCAAACAGCTCGCGCCCGCGCTCGAAAAGGCGGTCCGGGAGGCCGGCGGCCGCGTCAGGCTGGTCAAGATGAACATCGACGACCACCCGGCCATCGCCGGCCAGCTCGGCATCCAGTCGATCCCGGCGGTCATCGCCTTCGTCGACGGCCAGCCCGTCGACGGCTTCATGGGTGCGATCCCCGAAAGCCGGATTCGCGAGTTCATCGACAAGGTGTCCGGCCCGGGCGGCGCGGAAGAGGCAATCGCCGAGGCGCTGACGGCCGCGGCCGATCTGCGCGGCGAGGGCGACCTTCAGGGCGCGGCACAGGTCTATGCCGCCGTGCTCGGCGACCAGCCCGACAATCTCGACGCCATCGCCGGGCTGGCGGAGACGCTGCTCGACGCCGGCGATGCCGAGGCCGCCCGCGAGGTGCTGGCGCGCGCGCCCGAGGACAAGCGCGACGCGCAGCAGTTCGCCGGCATCAACGCCCGGCTCGCCCTTGCCGAGCAGGTCGCCTCGCTCGGCGATCCGGCCGAGCTCGAGCGCCGGCTCGCCGCCGACCCGAAGGACCATCAGGCCCGCTTCGACCTGGCGCTGATCCAGAACGCGCTCGGCGAGCGCGACAAGGCCGCCGACAACCTGCTCGCCATCATGAAGGCCGACCGGACCTGGCAGGACGACGGCGCGCGGCTGCAGCTGCTGAAATTCTTCGAGGCATGGGGCATGACGGACGAGGCGACGCTTGCGGCAAGGCGCAAGCTGTCGTCGCTTCTGTTTTCGTAGGCGCGTATTTTCAGGGAGCGGGCGGCAACCGGGAGGTCGAGATGCAGGTGGGCAACGCGCGATACCGGACGGCGGACGACCTGCCCGACATCGTGCCGGTGTTCCCGCTGACCGCGGCGCTGCTGCTGCCGGGCGGCCGCATGCCGCTCAACATCTTCGAGCCGCGCTATCTGGAGATGGTCGACCGGGCGCTGGCCCACGACCGGCTGATCGCCATGATCCAGCCGCGCCTCGACGGCGCGCTGCGATCCGACGGCGAGCCGGAGCTGTGCGAGGTCGGCTGCCTCGGCCGCCTCACCTCCTTCGCCGAGACCGGCGACGGCCGCTACCTGATCTCGCTCCAGGGCGTGTGCCGCTTCCGCGTCACCGAGGAGCTCGCCGTCCGCACGCCCTACCGCCAGTGCCGCATCGCCGCCTTCCTCGCCGATCTCGATCCGGAAGCGGGCGCGGCCGAGGTTGACCGCGCCGCGCTGCTGAGGGCGTTCCGCGCCTATCTCAAGGCCAACGACCTCGACGCCGACTGGGACAGCGTCAGCCGCGCCGAGAACGCGACGCTGGTCAACGCGCTCTCGATGATGGCGCCCTACGGCCCGGCCGAGAAGCAGGCCCTGCTCGAGGCGCCGGACCTGAAGACCCGCGCCGAGACGCTGATCGCCATGACCGAGATCGCGCTGGCGCGCGAGGACGACGATTTCGGATCGAGCCTGCAATGAGCGGCGACGGCGCAGCAGGCGGGAAAGGCGCGGCCGGCCGGCAGGCCGCGCGGCAGGCGGTGGACCCGCGGCTGCTCGAAATGCTCGCCTGCCCGCTGACCAAGATGCCGCTTTCCTGGAACCCGTCGACCGGCGAGCTGATCTCGCGCGCGGCGAAGCTCGCCTATCCGGTGCGCGACGGCGTGCCGATCATGCTGCCCTCGGAGGCGCGGCCGCTCGAGGAGGGCGAGCTTTCGGGCTAGATCGTCATTTTCCGCAGTTCCGGGCGGAAAACCGCTTCGCACTTTTCCTGAATGGCTCTGGCGACCCGCGGCGCAAAACGCCCGCGGTTTTCACCATGCGCGGCGACGGGGGTCGAAACCGGCGGCGCAACGGTCTATATGGCGGCCAAAGGACGACACATGGCCCGCATCTACCAGACCCGCGACTGGAACGACCAGCTCTCCCCCTCGCTGCAGGAGTTCGAGCTGATGGCGCTCGAGGCCTATGCGCACCTGCCGGAGGAGTTCCGCCGGCTGACCGGCGAGATCGTCATCCAGGTGACGGAGTTCCCGACCGACGAGATCATGGACGATCTGGCGCTGGAGACCCCGTTCGACCTGCTCGGCCTGTTCGAGGGCCGCGGCATCGCCGAGCGCTGGAACCCCTCGACCGGCGAGGGGCCGAACCGCGTCACCCTCTACCGCCGCGCCATCCTCGACTACTGGGCCGAGAACGAGGAGACGCTGGGCGACATCATCACCCACGTGCTGATCCACGAGATCGGCCACCATTTCGGCCTGTCCGACGACGACATGGAGCGCATCGAGGCGAGCGCGGAGTAGACATCCGCTTCCCCGCGCCTCTCCGTCACTGCTCGCCGAGCTTCATCTGCGGCTCGTATTCCTTGCCGTCGACCGCCTTCACCACGGCCTGGCCGCAGCGCATGGTGCCGCTTGCGGCGTCGAAGGCGTAGGTCGGCGAGCCGTGCAGCTCCCAGCCCTTGTTCAGCGCCGCCGTCACCTTGTGGCAGAAGCTGGAATCGTCGGGCCCGGTGAGGAAACGGTAGAGTTTCATCGCGTGACGTCCTTTCAGAGACCGGCTCCCTGGAGTCCGGCCTTGCCGAGCAGCCGCTCGGCCTGTTCGAGATGCAGCCGCTCGACCATGCGGCCGCCGAGCGAGATCACGCCCCTGGTCGCGTTCTCCGGCAGCGCGAAGGCGGCACGGACGGCGAGCGCGGCGTCGATCTCCTCCTGCGACGGCGAGAAGGCGGCGTTGGCGGGCGCGATCTGCGCCGGATGGATCAGCGTCTTGCCGTCGAAGCCCATGTCGCGCCCCTGCGCGCATTCGGCCGCGAAGGCGTCGAGGTCGGAGAAATCGTTGGCGACGCCGTCGAGCGCGTCGAGGCCGCCGGCGCGGGCGGCGAGCACCAGCTGCATCAGCCACGGCACGAGGAGCTGGCGGCCGGGGCCGGGCCGGATGCCGGTGTCCTTGACCAGATCGTTGGTGCCGGCGACGAGGCAGGCGAGCCGCGCGCCGCGGTCGCGCCCGAGCGCGGCGATGGCGCCGATGTTGAGCAGCGCCCGCGGCGTCTCGACCATCGCCCACAAGGCCAGCGACGGGCGCGTGTCGGTCTCGTCGAGCGCGTCGTTGACCTCGAGCAGGTCGCGCGCCGTCTCCACCTTCGGGACGAGGATGGCGTCGGGCCGGCAGGCCTTCGCCGCCGCGAGGTCGCCCGCGCCCCATTCGCTGGCGAGCGCGTTGATGCGGATCACCATCTCCCTGCCGTCGCGCTCGCGGCCGGCGAAGAACGCCGCCATGCGCTCGCGTGCCTCGGCCTTCTGCGCCGGGGCGACGGCATCCTCGAGATCGACGATGACGCAGTCGCAGGAAAGCGAGCCGATCTTGGCCAGCGCCTTCTCGTTGGCGGCGGGAACGTAGAGCGCCGAGCGGCGCGGGCGGGAGGGTCTCATCTGCATGCGCCCTTTCTGGCGCAACCGATTTCCCGACGCAAGCGCCACGCCGCACGCCCCTGCCCCTTGCGGCGCGGCGGCGAAGCTGGTTCCTTCCGCACCGCACGGGAATGCGGAAGGAAAGGCACATGTCGGCCACGGACATCGTCATCATCGGCGGCGCGATCGTCGGCGCTTCGGTCGCCTGGTTCCTGCGCGAGGAAGGCTTTGCCGGCTCCATCGCCGTGATCGAGCGCGATCCGACCTTCGCCCATTCCTCGACGACGCTCTCGGCCGCCTCGATCCGGCAGCAGTTCTCGCTGGCCGAGAACATCCGCCTGTCGCAGTTCACGCTCGGCTTCTTCCGCAGGCTCGAGGATCACTTCGGTCCGGATGCGGACATCGCCTTCCGCGAGAAGGGCTACCTGCTGCTGGCAAGCCCGCACGGCCTGCCGGTGCTGCGGGACAGCCACGCCGTCCAGACCGCCGAGGGCGCCGACGTCGTCCTGGAGGACGCGGCCGCGCTGCAGAGGCGCTTCGCATGGCTGTCGACCGACGGCATCGCGGCTGGCAGCTACGGCCGCTCGGGCGAGGGCTGGTTCGACGCCCATGCGCTGCTCGGCCTGTTCCGCCGGTCTCTCAAGGAACGCGATGTCGAGCTGGTAACGGGCGAGGTCGCCGCCATCGGCCGCGCCGGCCGTCGGCGAGCGTGACGCTGGCGACGCGGTTGCCGTCGAGCCGCGCAAGCGTTCGGTCTTCGTGTTCGAGGCGCGCGACCGCTTCGAGGACATGCCGCTTCTGGTCGACACCTCCGGCGTCTGGCTGAGGCCCGAAGGCGCGCTCTACATCACCGGCGGCGCCGAGACCGAGGAAGGCGAGGGTCCGGCCGCCCCGGACGACTTCGAGCCGGACTGGCCGCTGTTCGAGGACGTGATCTGGCCCGCACTCGCCGCGCGCATTCCGGCGTTCGAGGCGATCCGGCCCGGCCGCGCCTGGGCCGGCCACTACGACTACAACACGCTCGACCAGAATGCGGTGATCGGCCCGCACCCGGACGTGGCGAATTTCCTGTTCGCCAACGGCTTCTCCGGCCACGGGCTGCAGCAGGCGCCGGCCGTGGGCAAGGCGCTGGCGGAATGGATCGTCCACGGCGGCTGGCGCACGCTCGACTGCTCGGCCTTCGGCTACGAGCGGATCGCCGCGGGA
>JACZJD010000050.1 GCA_014860725.1 Aquamicrobium sp. | reverse complement strand
ACCCGGAGAACGTCGCGCGCCTGCGCATGCGGCTCATCCAGGCCGGCTACATGGACCCCGGCGCGGTCGGCCTGTTCTTCCTCATCCGCTTCGTCGCGCTGGCGGCGGCCGGGCTCGGCGCCTTCGTCGTGGCCGAGGTCGGCGGCAAGGCCGGCAGCGCCATGAACCTGTGGACCTTCGTCGGCTCGGCGGCGATCATCGGCTACTTCGCCCCGTCCTTCGCGCTGTCGCGCCGCATCAAGGCGCGCGCGATCGAGTATAGGAACGGCTTCCCGGACTTCATGGACCTGATGATCGTCTGCTCCGACGCCGGCATGAGCATTGAGGCCGGCATCGAGCGGGTCTCCAAGGAGCTGGAGGCGACCTATCCGGCGCTGGCGATGAACCTGCGGCTGGTCTCCATCGAGCTGCGCGCCGGGCGCAACCTCGACGGCGCGCTGAAATCGCTCGCCGACCGGCTGAGCCTCGACGAGGTGCGTTCCTTCGCGACGCTGCTGCAGCAGTCGAAGGAGCTCGGCACCTCGCTCTCCGGCGCGCTCCGGGTGTTCTCCGACGAGATGCGCCACAAGCGCATGTCGCTCGCCGAGGAGAAGGCGCATGCGCTGCCGGCCAAGATGTCGGTGCCCGTCACGGTCTGCATCCTGCCGGTGGTGCTGATGGTGGCGATCATCCCGCTGATCGTCCGCATGAACATGGGCAACTAGGCCCTTGTTTTTCTGCAATTCCCGGCGGAAAGCCGCTTCACACTTCTCCTGAAATGCTCCAGCCGGCCTTCGGCTCCATCCTTAACGCTTCCTCACCGCGCTCGGTGCAGTTTGCCGCTGCATCCGCACCGAAGTTTAAGCCGCCGGCGCTATCGTTCCCACGACCCGCCATGCGGGCAAGGGGGCAGGGGTATGCCGGGCACGAAATCACTGATCGCAGCCGCGCTGTGCGGCGTTCTCGTCCTGTCGGGATGCCAGACGTCGGCCATCGATACGATGGAGACGACCTCGACGGGTCCGGTGCTGAGAAGCCCGGCCGAGAGCGACCTCGCCGCCGGCCGCACCCATTTCCGCGACGCCAATTACGGGCTGGCCGAAAAGCATTTCCGCAAGGCGGTGGAGCTCGACGCCGGAAGCGCCGAAGGCTGGATGGGGCTCGCCGCGTCCTACGACCAGCTCGGCCGCTTCGACTTCGCCGACCGCGCCTATGGCCAGGCATTGCAGCTCGCCGGCCGCCGGCCCAAGCTCGTCAGCAACATGGGCTATTCGCACTACCTGCGCGGTGACAGGAAGAAGGCGCGCGAGCTGTTCATGGAGGCGCGCGCCGGCCTCTCCGACACGCGCCTCGTCGATGCCAATCTGGCGCTCCTGAACAAGGGATAGGGCGCCCGCGCGGACCGCGGACGCCCTTTCGTATCAGCTTGCCAGCGCCTCGACCGGCGGGCAGGCGCAGACGAGGTTGCGGTCGCCGCCGACATTGTCCACCCGCGAGACGGGCGGCCAGTATTTGGCCGTGAAGTCGGCGCCGCCGGCCGGGAAGGCCGCGAGCGAGCGCGGATAGGGGTGGGTCCACTCGTCGCCCGTCACCTCGGCGGCGGTGTGCGGCGCGTTGACGAGCGGATTGTCGTCCTTCGGCCACGCGCCGCTGGCGACCTTCGCCGCTT
>JACZJD010000356.1 GCA_014860725.1 Aquamicrobium sp. | reverse complement strand
CAGCGCCGGCGTCACCGACCACACGACGTAGTAGCCGACGAAGATCGCCAGCACGAAGATCGCGAAGCGGAAGACGAAGGGGTCGATGCCGGTCGCGGCACCCGCGCCGGCGGCGACCGCCTCCGCGGCCTGCTCGGCCCGTTCGTCCTGAAAGGCCATCCGCACGGCGGCGGCGGCCTGCTCGAGCTGGTTTATCGCCTGCTCCAGAGCGCCATTGTGTTCCATCATGCGCCTCCCTTGTCCGTCTTGGCCTTGTCCGTCCTGGCCTTCGCCGCGCGCGGTTTTTTCGCCGGGCCGGCCGCCGCACCCAGGGCAGCCGCTCCTGCCGCGTCGAAGAAGCCGGCGGCCGGCGCGGCTGCCTTGGGCTGCGCCTTCGCTGCGGCAGGTGCCGCATCGGCGACGTTCGGGGCGAAGTTCGGATGGACGATCCTGCCCTCATGCGTCAGCAGCGTCGCCTTGACCAGCTCGTCCTCGACATTGACCTTGAGGGTCCTGGTCTCCTTGTCGACCAGCGTCTCGACGAAGGCATAGAGGTTCTTGGCGTAGAGCAGCGACGAGGACGACGCGACGCGGCCGGGCACGTTGAGGTGCCCGACGATGCGGACGTCGTTGGCCGTGGTCACGATCTTGCCGGCCACCGCGCCCTCGACATTGCCGCCGCGCTCGACCGCGAGGTCGACGATCACCGAGCCCGGCTTCATCGAGGCGACCATCGCCGCCGACACCAGCTTCGGCGCCGGCCGGCCGGGGATCAGCGCCGTGGTGATGACGATGTCCTGCTTGGCGATGTGGTCGGCCACCAGCGCCGCCTGCTTGGCCTGGTATTCCTTCGACATCTCCTTGGCGTAGCCTCCGGCGGTCTCGGCCGCCTTGAACTCCTCGTCCTCGACGGCGACGAACTTGGCGCCGAGCGAGGCGACCTGCTCCTTGGCGGCCGGGCGCACGTCGGTTGCGGTGACGACGGCGCCCAGGCGCCGCGCCGTGGCGATGGCCTGGAGGCCGGCGACGCCCGCACCCATCACGAACACCTTGGCCGCCGGCACCGTGCCCGCGGCGGTCATCATCATCGGCAGCGCCCGGTCGTATTCGGCGGCCGCGTCGATCACCGCCCGGTAGCCGGCGAGGTTCGCCTGCGAGGACAGCACGTCCATGACCTGCGCGCGGGTGATGCGCGGCATGAACTCCATGGCGAAGGCCGAGACGCCGGCCTTGGCCAGCGCCGCCACCGCATCCTCGTTGCCGTAGGGATCGACGGTGGCGATGACCAGCGCGCCCTTCCGGTAGCCGGCGAGCTCGGCCGCGTTCGGCCGCCGCACCTTGAGCACCAGATCGGCCTTCGCCGCATCCGACGCCTTGCCGATCGTCGCGCCCGCGGCGGCGAAATCGGCATCGGGGATGCGCGAGGCCGCGCCCGCGTCCTTCTCCACCACGACCGCGAAGCCGAGGCCGGCCAGCCGCTTCACCGTCTCGGGCGATGCGGCCACCCGCGTCTCGTTCGCGTCAATCTCTTTCGGAATGAAAACCGTCTGTGCCACCGGCAAATCCTTTCGGGCTCAGCCCCTCCGACACACCGACGGCCCGTGTCGCGGGCCGTCGGAACGCGTCTCGCATGCATCGGCCGGCGCGCCTCAGCGCAGCAGGTAGGCGCCGACCACGTTGAGAATGACGAAGAGAATCGTTGCCGAGATGAAGCCGGCCGAGGTGAAGAAGCCGAACGCCATGGCGATCAGCAGGGCCACGGTCGCCAGCGTCACGTATTTGGTGATGCCGAGGAAGATCGAGTACGACTTGTCGTGCTCGGCATAGTCCATCTTGGCGCCCAGCTCGACGGGGCCGGTGTCGGCGTTGTCTGCCATGGTCGAATTCCCTCCGCATAGCTCTCGACCCGCTGATAGCGAAAACGAGGCCGGAGGGCAATGGCAGGATTGACGCGCCGTTCGAGATGCGCCGGCGGGTGAACGGCTGTCGTTCAATCCGGATTCACGAAGCCAGGCAGACGCGGAGATGCCCGACGGTTCGCTCGAACGCCAGCGCCGCCGCGGCGGACTCGTATTCGGGCCTGCCAGCCTCGGCGAACCAGTGTTCGGTCCCAGCATAGACATGCGCCTGGTAAGGCCGGCCGGCTTTCGCGATTTCCCTTTCCATGCGCTTGCGCGCGCTTTCCAAGACCCAGTCGTCATCGGCCGCGAAATGGGCGAGATAGGATGCGCGGCTGCCGCCGAAGTCACCGGCGCGGGCGGCATAGTAGAGCACGGCAGCTGCTACGGGTAGCTCTGGCCTCTGCGAGAGCCACACCGCCCAGTGCCCACCCATCGAGAAGCCGACCAACCCCACCCATTCGGTTCCGGCTTCCTTCCGCAACCCCTCCAGATCACGCATGAGCGTACGATACATCGGTTCGGACCGGCGCATCGCGCGGAGCGCCTTCGCCTCGGCGATGTCGGAAGCGGTGCAGCCGTCGAACAGGTCGGGGAGGCCAACGACGAAGCCCTCTTTGGCCAGCGCCTGCCCATAGGTCCGGAACGAGCGGTGAGGCCCCACCAGGAGTGAATGACGAGGACGCCCTTCCGGGTGCCACCGCCTGCGCCCATGACCTCCAGCGGCCGGGGCGTCAGGACGGCGGGCGACGCCGACCGCCGCCTCATGCCAGCCAGCGCTTGCGGCGCTTGTAGTGCTTGACGTCGCGAAACGACTTGCGGCCCTCTCCGCCGACGCCGAGATAGAATTCCTTGACGTCCTC
Organism: Aquamicrobium sp.; assembly: GCA_014860725.1. Next base: position 537 of record JACZJD010000356.1, on the reverse strand, counting down.
GTTCTCGCGCAGCGCCTTGGCCTCGCCGTCGAGCACGATGCGGCCCGATTCGAGGATGTAGCCGTATTTGGCGTAGCGCAGCGCGATGTTGGTGTTCTGCTCGGCGAGCAGGAAGGACACGCCCTGCTCCTCGTTCAGCTTGCGCACGATCTCGAAGATCTCCTCCACGAGCTGCGGCGCCAGCCCCATCGACGGCTCGTCGAGCAGGATCATCTTCGGCCGGCTCATCAGCGCGCGGCCGATGGCCGTCATCTGCTGCTCGCCGCCCGAGGTGTAGCCGGCCATCGAGGCGCGGCGCACCTTGAGGCGCGGGAAATACTGGTAGACCAGCTCGAGATCCTCGCGGATCGCGGCATGGCCGTCGCGGCGGGTGAAGGCGCCGGTGAGCAGGTTGTCCTCGACCGAAAGGTGGCCGAAGCAGTGCCGGCCTTCCATGACCTGGATGCAGCCGCGCCGCACCAGATCGTTGGGTGACAGCGCCTGCACCTGCTCGCCCTCGAAGACGATGCTGCCCTTCGTGACCTCGCCGCGCTCGGC
>JACZJD010000355.1 GCA_014860725.1 Aquamicrobium sp. | reverse complement strand
GCGCTACGCCGCCCGCAAGGCGCGCCAGAAATAGGCGGCCAGCGGGCGAGGCGGGGCCGCAGCACCCCGCGCCTGCCGCGATGTCATCCGGATTGGGACGGCCGAACCGGGACGGCCGGTCTTCGTCTTCCTGCGAAGGAGGGCGGGGTTCGGCCTGCTCCGCGCCGTGGGCCCGGCGGGATGCCGGTCAGGCCGCGGCCTGCTCCTCGGCGTCCTCGAACACCACCCGGTTGCGGCCGCGCGCCTTGGCTTCGTAGAGGCGGCTGTCGGCCTCCCGCATCATCTGCGACCACGACAGGTGCGGCCGCAGGCGCGCCGCGCCGATGCTGACCGAGAGCGGCAGGTACTTGCCGTCGCCGGGCGAGAAGCGCAGCCCCTCGACGCCGAGGCGGATGCGCTCCGCGACGAGCAGCGCCTCGTCCTCGCCGGCCCCGGCGAGGAAGGCCGCGAACTCCTCGCCGCCGATGCGGCCGACGATGTCGCCGCTGCGCACGCCGGCGCGGATCGCCTCGGCGATCATCAGCAGCGCCACGTCGCCCTGAGCGTGGCCGTGCGTGTCGTTGATGTGCTTGAAGTGGTCGGCGTCGATGATGAGCAGCACGCCCGTATCGGTGCGCCTGCGGCTGCCCTTGAGGGCATCGAAGAACGATTCGCGATTGAGCAGGCCGGTCATGTCGTCGTGGCGCGCCTTCTCCGAAAGCTGCTCGTGGGCCTCGGCCAGCTCGGCATGCGCCCGGGCGAGCTCGGCATGGGCCGCGGTCAGCTCGGCCATGGCGTCGGCGAGCTTCTTCTTCTGCCAGAAGGTGTAGGCGCTGGCGGGGAAGGCGATGACCAGCGGACACAGGATGCTCATCACCAGGGCGTTGCCCTCGACGACGCCGCCGAGCGCCGGCACGATGGCCAGCACCAGGAGAAGCGACGTTGCGGCAGAGACGATGGCGGCAAGAGCTGCCTTGGCGAAAACCTGCGTCATGGACCATCCTTCCGTTGCGTCGGCTAGATGGCACACGAAAGTGAATCTTCGCTTTCCCGGTTAGCGGGCATTTGAGGGAAACGGCGCCTCGCCCCCGCTTCATTCCGGCAGTGAGATGGTTTAGGCAGGGGCCATGACCCGCAGCCCCGATCCCTTCCGCTTCGCCCATGTCACCGACTGGGTGTTCGACCTCGACAACACGCTCTATCCGCACAAGACGAACCTGTTCTCGCAGATCGACGTGCGGATGACAGCCTATGTCTCGGAGCTGCTCCAGCTGCCGCGCGAGGAGGCGCGCAAGCTCCAGAAGGAGCTCTATCGCGAGTACGGCACCACGATGAACGGGCTGATCGTGCGCCACGGCATCGACCCCGACGACTTCCTCAACAAGGTGCACGACATCGACTATTCCTGGGTCGCGCCCGATCCGGCGCTGGGCGCGGCGATCCGGGCGCTGCCGGGGCGCAAGTTCATCTTCACCAACGGCGACCGCCGCCATGCCGAGCGCACGGCGCGCCAGCTCGGCATCCTCGACCATTTCGACGACATCTTCGACATCGTCGCCGCCGACCTGACGCCGAAGCCCGCCCGCCAGACCTACGACAAGTTCGTCGGCCTGCACCGGGTCGATGCGGCGCATGCGGTGATGTTCGAGGATCTGGCGCGCAATCTCGAGGTGCCGAAGCAGCTCGGCATGACCACGGTGCTGATCGTGCCGAACAATTTCGAGCCGACCTTCTCCGAGATCTGGGAGCAGGACGCCAACAACGAGGACGACGTCGACTACGTCACCGACGATCTCGCCTCGTTCCTGAACACGATCCTGAGCGGCCTCTGAGGGCTTCAGCTTCTCGGCTTGGCGCGGCTGGTCGCGGCCGCCTGCAGCGGGTCCTCCGGCCAGACGTGCTTGGGGTAGCGGCCGCGCATGTCGGCGCGCACGTCGGCCCACGAGCCGCGCCAGAAGCCGGGCAGGTCGCGGGTGGTCTGGATCGGCCGCTGCGCCGGCGAGAGCAGCTCCAGCGTCAGCGGCACCGTGCCGCCGGCGATGGCAGGGTGGCGGTCGAGGCCGTAGAGCTCCTGCACGCGGATCGAAAGCACCGGCTGGTCCTCCTCGTAGCGGATCGGCACCGAGCTGCCGGACGGCGCGGCATAGTGGGTGGGGGCGAGCGCATCAACCTTGCGTTGCAGGTCGTGCGGCACCAGCGACATCAGCCCGTCATGGAGCGCGCTCGCGCCGATGCGTGCCAGCGACGCCTCGCCCGGCAGGAAGGGCAGGAGCCAGTCGTCCAGCCGTTCGAGAAGGGCCGCGTCGCCGACGTCGGGCCATGGCGCGCCGAGGCCCTTGTGCAGCCAGGCGAGGCGGCGGCGCAGCGTGAGCGCGCCCTTGCCCCAGTCGAGGAGCGACAGGCCGTGCGCGCGCAGCGCGGCGATGACGGCGCGGTCGGCCTCCTCGCCCTTCGGCGCGGGCAGCTGCCGCTCGGACAGCCGGATCGCGCCGAGGCCGACGGTCTCGCGCACCCGCACCGAACGCTTCTCGGCGTCGAAGACGGTCTGCGTCCTCGTTTCGAGCCGGTCGGAAAGAAGCGCGCGCACCTCTTCCTCGCCGACGGCGGCGGCCGCGGCGATGCGGGCGTTCTGCGCCTTGCCCTGAAGGTCGGCGACGACGAGGAAGTCCTCGCCGGCGAGCGGATCGGCCG
>JACZJD010000354.1 GCA_014860725.1 Aquamicrobium sp. | reverse complement strand
CGGACCAGCCGCGCCCGCTCGCGGCATGAGCGGGCTGCGCATGCAGCCCCCGGCCGGGCCGCCTCCGATGCAGCTCCCCGCCCCGCCGCGCTGGCTGGGCACGCTGCTGTTCATGGCGATATCGCTGTTCCTGTGGATCTCCCTGACGCCCTTCGTCGACCTGACCGGCGAGGCGGCGCTCGATCCCGCGGCGGGCCGCTCCAACCGGCTCAACCAGATCGTGACGCTGGGGCTCACCGCGGCCCTGCTCGGCTACGGCCTCCTCCACCCGATGCGCAACGCCATCCTGCAGCCCCGTCTGCTTCTCGGCGCGATGTTCCTGTGGTTCCTGTCGGTGTCGCTGATCTCGGCCCACCCGATGCTCGGCATCAAGGGCGTGGTCCTCGCCGTCCTCGCCACCGCCAATGCCGGCATCTACCTGCTGCTGCCGTCGTCCGAACGGCACTTCGCCCGGATGATCGGCGTGACCATGCTGACCATGCTGGCCGTCGCCTATTACGGCGTCCTCCTCAAGCCGACGCTGTCGATCCATCAGGCGTCCGAGCTGCGCGAGCCGATGAATGCCGGCCTGTGGCGCGGCCACTTCCCGCACAAGAACAGCGCCGCCGCCGCGATGGCGCTCGCCACCTTCTTCGGGCTCTACGTCATGCGCGTGTGGTCGCGCGCGGCCGGCCTCGCCATCGTCGGCCTCGCCGTCTTCTTCCTGATGCACACCGGCGGCAAGACCTCGACCGCGATGGTGCCGTTCATCCTCATCCTCGCCTTCATGTTCGAGAAGGCGCGCTGGCTGCGGATTCCGATCGTCATCGGCGGCGTCGCCGCCTTCAACTTCCTCACCGTCGGCGCGGCGGTATGGGATTCGTTCGGCAGGCTGATCGCCGATCTCGGCATCGACGCCACCTTCACCAACCGCACCGACATCTGGCGCTTCGCCTTCGGCGCGCTCGCCGAACGCCCGCTCACCGGCTACGGCTTCCGCGCCTTCTGGCAGACCGAGGAGCTGGTCCATGGCGGCGGCACCGTCGAGACCTGGGCGGTGGCGGCCGCCAACGGCCACAACTCCTATCTCGACATCGCGCTGACCACCGGCATTCCCGGCCTGCTCCTGACCCTGTGCTGGCTGATCGCCCTGCCGCTGCGCGACATCGGCCGCATGGCCCCCGCCGAGGAACGGTCGCCGCTGACGCGGCTCTTCGTCCGCATCTGGCTGTTCTCCCTGTTCAACGCCGGGCTGGAGAGCCTGTTCTTCGAGGGCGGCAGCTTCGTCTGGTTCACGCTGGTCGCCGCGCTGTGCGGGCTGCGGCTGCAATCGCGCGCCACGCTGGCGCAGGAAGCGCCGCGGAAGGCGGGAATAGGGGTGGCGGCACATGCCTGAGATCGCACGGAAGGTCGGCAGCCTCGCCGACCGCCTCTCCAACCGGCTGATCTGGCGTTTCGCCGGCCGGCCGAAGACCGTGGGCACGACGACGCCGATCGTGTCCTTCACCTTCGACGACGTGCCCGACACGGCCCTCACCTCTGGCGCGGCGATCCTCGAGAAATACGGCGTCTTCGGCACGTTCTACATCACGGGCGGGCTGGCGGGACAGGTCGAGCCGGACCGCACGCTGATCTCCGCCGCAGGCTGCCGCGAGCTCGCCGGGCGCGGCCACGAGATCGGCTGCCATACCTTCGCGCACAAGGCGGTCCGCCGCATGCCCGGCTCCGCCCTCGCGCGCGACCTCGACCGCAACGCCGCCTGGCTGCGGCAGGCGGCCGGCATCGAGCGGGCGCAGAACTTCGCCTTCCCCTACAACGCCGCCTGGCCGCTGGCGCGCCGCGAATTGCGCCGCCGCTACCGAAGCTGCCGCGGCGGCGGCGGCGCGATCAACCGCGGGCCGACCGACCCGATGATGCTGAAGGGCGTGGCCATCGAGCAGCCGGAGGAGAAGGCGCGCGCCCTTACCCGTGTCATCGACGACGTGGCGCGGGAGCCGGGCTGGCTGATCTTCTACGGCCACGACGTCGCCGAGCGCCCGACGCCCTACGGCTGCACGCCGGGAACCTTCGAGCTCCTGGTGCGCCATGCCGTGGAAAGCGGCTGCGAGGTGCTGACGGTCTCCCGCGCGCTCGACCGCCTCGGCTGGTAGGAAACGGGGGTCGGAACGTGCAAAAGCGCCTGCTGGCGATCAACAACTACTTCTACCGCCGCGGCGGCGCGGAAGCCGTGTTCTTCGACCACATGGCGATGTTCGAGGACATCGGCTGGGACGTTGTGCCCTTCGCCATGCAGCACGACCACAACGAGCCGTCGCCATGGTCGGACTACTTCGTGTCCGAGATCGAGTACGGCCGCCGCACCGGCCCCGCCCGCAAGGCGGTGCAGGCGGCGAGCATCCTCTATTCCTTCGAGGCGCAGCGCAACATCCGCCGGCTGATCGAGCGCGCCCGCCCTTCCGTGGCGCACGCCCACAATGTCTACCACCACCTGTCGCCGTCGGTCTTCGCCACGCTCAAGGCCGCCGGCATCCCGGTGGCGATGACGGTCCACGACCTGAAGCTCGCCTGCCCGGCCTACAAGATGCTGCGCGACGGCAAGGTATGCGAGGACTGCAAGGGCGGCCGCGTCTACAACGTGCTGCGCCATCGCTGCATCAAGGATTCCTGGGCGCTGAGCGGCCTCGTGCTGGTCGAGACCGTGCTGCACCGGGCGCTGGGCCTCTACCGCGACAAGGTCGACCGGCTCGTCGTGCCGTCGCGCTTCTATCTCGAGAAGCTGGTGGAGTGGGGCTGGCCGCGCGACAGGATGGTCCACATCCCGAACTTCGTGAACGTCGGCCACTACCGTAGCGACTGGGACGAGGACGGCTATTTCGCCTTCGCCGGCCGCCTCGCCCCGGAAAAGGGCATCGCGACGCTGATCCGCGCCGCCGCCCTCTCCGGCCAGCGTCTGGTCATCGCCGGCACCGGGCCGGAGGAGGAGGCGCTGCGCCGGCTGACGGCCGAGACCGGCGCCGACGTGACCTTCGCCGGCTACCTCTCCGGCGAGGCGCTTCACGGCATGATCGGCCGCTCCAGGGCGCTGGTGCTGCCGTCCGAATGGTACGAGAACGCCCCGATCAGCGTGCTCGAAGCCTATGCGCTCGGCCGGCCGGTGATCGGCGCGGCCATCGGCGGCATCCCGGAGATGATCCGCGACGGCGAGACCGGCCTGATGGCCGCGTCGGGCGACGCCGAAAGCCTTGCCGCTGCACTATCGGCGCTTGCCGCGCGCCAGCCCGCCGAACGCGCCGCCATGGGCCGGACGGGCCGGGACTGGATCGCCGCGGAATTCTCCGCCGCCGCCTATCGCGACCGCACGCTTGCGCTCTACCGCACGCTCGGCGCGGCCTGATTCAGTCGATCTCCAGCAGGAAATAGGTCGTCGGCCCCGACGGGACGTCGTTGCCGAGCCGGAACGCCACCGCGCCCTCGCCCTGCGCCGCGGGCGCATGGACTTCGCCGTCGAGGCCGACCGGCGACAGGCTCCACCGCCCCTCGCGCGCGATCCTGACATCGACGTTTCCCTTGCGGATCAGCACCGGCAGGCGGCCGAAATCCTCGATCACCTTTTCCGCCCGGTCGCGGAAGCGCATGCCCGTGTTGCGCGCATCGGTCGCGAAGACGACGAGGAAGCGCCGACCGTCGGCCAGCGTCCTGCCTTCCTCGATGGACGAGAGCGCGACGAGGCCGGCCCCTTCCGCCGCCTCCACCGACAGGGTGCCGAGATCGACCGGCGTGCGCAGATCCGAGAAGGCGAGGCCTTCCGTCGCCGGCGTCGAGACGCGCAGCTCCCCTGCCCCGCTGTCGAGGAGGATCTGGCCGGTATCGCTCTCGTAGACGCCGTCATGCGGCGCGGTGCGGTTGTCCGCCGGCAAGAGGCCGCCGCGGCGCAGCGCGTCGAGGATCCGCATGCCGTCAGCCGCCTCGCGCGGCTGCGGCACGAAGACGGGCGCCGCCTTCGCCTCCCCTTCCGGCATCAGGCCGATGCGCCCGACGAGCGCCAGGCGGGTGAGGGTGCCTGGCTCCCGCGCCTGCATGTCGGGACCCAGATCCGCCTCGCCGCGCACCGCGAACGGGACGGTGATGCCGGATTCGGCGACGTCGCCGCGCCGGTAGAGGAGCGCGGCCAGCGTCTCGCCCGCCCGCGCCACCGGATCGAGCGCGATGGCATAGGGCAGCATCGCCCGCTTGTGGGCGTAGGGCTCGCCATAGGCGAGCGCGATCGGGCCGTGGCCGTGCCGGCACAGCACGTCCCAGCCCTGCAAGGCGGCATAGGCCGGCATCGCAAGGCCGGCCTCGTAGCGATGGCGGTTCCAGAACAGATGGTCCCACTCGCTGATCGCGAACGGCTTGCCCAGCCAGCGCGCAGCGGCCGCCATCCTGACGTAGTCGACCTCGTCGGCGACGGAGCCCGCCTGCCCGATGGAGGCGCCGGGAGCGTAGCTGCCGACCCAGTCGTGATAGGTGTTCATCGTCACCGCATCGAGGCCGGCGCGGCTCAGCGCCGTCTGCACGGTCGGCCAGTTGTTGTAGGTGCTGACCAGCCCTTCATAGCCGAGATCGCGCAGCGCCCCGGTCATCCTGTCGGCGCTTTCCCGCTCGACCTCGACGAAGAAGGCCTGAAGGTCGCGCACGCGCGGGCTGTCTGCATAGCGGTTGTCGGGAAGCCGGATCGTGCCGTCCTCCAGCCGCTCCTCGGGCGCAAGATCGGCCCAGACGCGGCGAAGCTCCACCGTCGAGCCGTAGCGGCCGCCGAGCCAGCGGTTGAACGGCGCGGCGAGCATGGCGCCGTAGGGCGGCCGCCCCGGCCGGTCGTGGACCACGCCGTCGAACTCGATGCCGTTCTCGTTGGCGAGGATCACCAGCGCCAGCGCCTCGTCATGGATCGGCGCGACGCCGGTATAGGGATTGACGCGGGCGAGGAACGCCTCCTGAAAGCGCCGCCAGTGCTCGAACGCCTCGCCCTCGAAGTGCAGGGCGAGCTTGAAATCGCCGTTCGGGTCCCAGCGATCGTCATGCCCGCCATAGGCCCCGCGCCACGAGGACATGGCGTCGACCATCCAGTAGATGCCGTTCCGCTTCAGCGCGGCGAGCAGATAGTGGATGCGGTCGAGCGTCTCGGGGTCGAAGTCGAAATCCGTCCCGCGCCCGAACATCAGCGCCGCATCGAGGAAATGCAGGCGGGCGATGTTGTAGCCATGAAGCGCGAGCTGCCGCGCATAGCGGTCGGCCGCGTCACGGGCGGGAAAGCCGCCCGAGGCCGGGCTCCAGGCGAGCGAGGCGCAGAACAGCCGCGCCGGTTCCTCCGGGGTATCGGCGAAGGCGAGCCGCCCGTCGGCCCGCGCCACCACCCGCCGGTCCGCGCCGATGGCGTTCATCGGGCCGATGGCCCGGTTGGGCAGGAAGGCGGAAAAGTCGAGCGGACTGCCGGGGCGGATTTCGAGCGACACCTCGCGCACCGGCAGCCATTCGTCCGAAGCGACGGCGCGCGGGGCCTCCGAGCAGCCCCACAGCAAGGCCGCCACGGCAAGGGCGACGGCTCTCCTCATGCGCCCTTTCCGACGATGCGGCTTTCTATCGGCGCCGCCGGCTCCCGCCGCCGCCGCAGGAAGCCGAAAGGCAGCGCCGCGGCATGGAAGAACCACGCCACCACCGTATAGAAGCCCATGCTCAGGCCGCCCTTCTTCACGCTCATCAGGGCGACGACGGCCGCGAACAGCGCGGCGACGATGCCGAGCGCCAGCGCCTTGTCGGGCAGGACGATCAGGACGGCGAGCGAGGCCGCCCACCACAGATAGATGCCGGCCCACAGCCGCAGCTCGCGCAGCTCGCGGAAGAGCCGGAAGAAATAGGGCTTGCCGAGCGAGGCGCGCAGCAGCTCGCCGATGCCGTAGAGATACTTGCTCTTCCAGCGGCGCACGAGCAGCCGGTAGGAATTCTCCGTATGGCCGTAATGGCTGACGAAGCGGCGGTCGAGGCGATGGAGCCCCCAGCCGGCGCTGCGCAGCCGCACGCCGAGGTCGAATTCCTCATAGGCATGCAGGTTGCGGTCGGAAAGATAGCCGACCTCCTCGATGGCCGCGCGCCGGTAGAGGCCGCCGCCGTTCATGCGGTCGATCTGGCCGACGCGGTTCTCGGGATTGTCGCGGCCGACGCGGCGCGCGAATTCGAGGTTCGACACCGCCATTTCCTCGACATGGCCGGTAACGCCGGCCACCGTCGGGTGGCGTGCCATGAAAGCGAGCGCATCGGGCAGGAAGCCCGGATCGAGGATCATGTCGCCGTCGAGCAGGCACAGATAGGGATGGCGCGAATATTGGTAGCCGAGCTGGGGGCCGATGCCGCAGCTCGGCTGCGCCGGCGGCGCGATCTGGACGATGACCACGGGATAGCGGGCGGCGATCTCCACCGTGCGGTCGCGCGAGCCGCTGTCGGCCACGATCACCTCGCCGCCGACAATCCCGACCGCCGCCAGCGCGCTCTCGACGGTCGCTGCGATCTTCTTCTCCTCGTTCAGCGTCTTGATGATGACGGATACCGTCAAGCCTGCCTCCAGCATGCGTCCATCGGAAAGATCGTCCCGAACGGACCCTAACCCAAAGACCTTGTGTTTCGATTGATGCGGCGCGCCACGAGCCACGCCGCGCCGACGCCCGCCATGCCGCCGGTCGCCTTGACGGCGAAGTCGATGACGCGCGCATGCCGGCCCGACGCCAGCGTCTGCAGGAGCTCCAGCCCGATCGCGGCCGCGACCACGCACAGCAGCACCAGCCCGATGCGGCGCGGGTGGACCAGCGCGAACAGGAAGCCCATCAGCGCGAAAGCGCCGAACCGCTCGAGGTGGACGAAGGCGCCGAGATGCGGCCGCATGCCGATGGGCGACAGCGTCGAGAACGCGATGACGGCCAGAACGACCCACGCGAGGATGCCTGCGATGCGCTTGACGGCGGCGCTGTCCATGCGGCGGCTTCGCTCCATCCCGCTTCAGCCCCGCCGGCCGAGGACGGCGTCGTAGACCGCCTCGGTCCGGCGGGCGATGCTCGACCAGCTGTAGGCGGCCTCGACCTCGCGGGCGCGCCGGCGCATCTCCTCCTCGCCCGGCAGGGCGGCGAGCTTCGCCGCCATCGCGCTGGCCAGCGCCTCGGTGTCGCCGAGCGGGACATAGTCGGCTGCGGGCAGGCCGATCTCCCTGTTGGCGACGATGTCGCTCGCCAGCACCGGCAGGCCGTAGGCCATCGCCTCCAGAAGCGCGATCGGCATGCCCTCGTGGCTGGACGGCAGGACGAACAGCGCCGCATTGGCGAAGAGCTCCGCCAGCCGGTCGCCGGACTGGAAGCCCGCGAGCACGACGCCCGGCGTTTCGGCGGCGAGCGCCCTTGCCTCGCGCGCATAGTCGCTGTCGAACTCGGCGTCGCCGGCGAGCACCAGCCGCAGGCGCGGATCGCCGAGGCGGGCGAAGGCGCGGATCAGGTCGGTTTGGCGCTTCTCCGGCACGAAGCGCGCGGCAAGCAGGACGTAGCGCCGCGGCGCCAGCCCGAACTCGTCGAGAATGCCGGTCCGCACGTCGCCCGGCGCCACCGCAACGCCGTTCGGCACGAAATCGACGGCGACGCCGTAGCGCGCGTCCATGGTGCGCGCGATGTCGCCGGAGACGGCGATGCGGCCGTGCGACAGGCGCATGCCGAACCGCTCGCCGAGCTTGAGCGCCGTCCGGGCAAGGCGCCCCCATTTCTGCCGGTCGTAGTCGTAACCGTGATGGGTGACGGCGACGCGGAGGCCGAAGAGGCGCGCCAGCGGCACCATCAGCGCCGGACCGACGGCATGGATGTGCAGGATGTCCGGCCGGCGCACCGCCGCGCGGCAGACGCCGAGGAAGGTATGCGCCAGCGCTTCCAGCGCCACATGCCTCGGCGCCCACAGCGGCACCACGCGCACGCCGTTCCACTGCCGCGCGCCCGCGCCCGGCAGATAGGGGCTGCGGCCGACCACCTCGACCTCCCAGCCCTGCGCCGCCAGCCGGCCGGCCAGCATCTCGACATGCTTCTCGACCCCGCCCTGGACGTCGGGAATGCCGCGCAGGCCGAGCATGGTGACACGGCCCTTGCGGCGCGCCGGCGTCCCGGCGCTGTCGGCAATCTCGAATTGCTTCCGGTCGGGCGATAAAACTTCCGATTGCATCAACAGGCACTCTGCCGCGAAGGTTCTCGTGCCCGTGCTCTAGCAGAGGAGGGTTTAAGCTTGCCGTTAGAACACCGTTCAAATTTTAGGCAAGTCCGTCCTTCGCTGCCGCGATCGCCGGCAGGGTCGCCCATGTGCCCGTTTCTGCCGCCCGGAAGATGCCGTGACAATCGCTGACCTTGGGGAAAACGCCTTGCATTGCGCGGCGATTTCGGTGCACTTCACCGGCCCCTTCCCGTCAGCCTCTTCCAGATTGCGAGTTGCCACGTGCCCAAGATCAAGAAGCTCCTCGTCGCGAACCGCTCCGAGATCGCCATCCGCGTCTTTCGCGCCGCCAACGAGCTCGGCATCGAGACCGTCGCCGTCTGGGCCGAAGAGGACAAATACGCGCTGCACCGCTTCAAGGCCGACGAATCGTATCAGGTCGGGCGCGGCCCGCACCTCGCCAGGGAAATGGGGCCGATCGAGAGCTATCTGTCCATCGAGGAGGTGATCCGCGTCGCGAAGCTGTCGGGCGCGGATGCGATCCATCCCGGCTACGGCCTGCTTTCGGAAAGCCCCGAATTCGCCGACGCCTGCGCCGAAGCGGGCATCACCTTCATCGGCCCGCGGCCCGAGACCATGCGCCGGCTCGGCAACAAGGTCGCCGCCCGCAACCTCGCCGTCGAGATCGGCGTGCCCGTGGTGTCGGCGACCGACCCGCTGCCCGACGACATCGGGGCGGTGAAGAAGCTCGCCGCCGGGATCGGCTATCCGCTGATGCTCAAGGCCTCGTGGGGCGGCGGCGGCCGCGGCATGCGTGCCATCCGCGAGGAGGCCGACCTTGCCCGCGAGGTGACCGAGGCGCGGCGCGAGGCCAAGGCCGCCTTCGGCAAGGACGAGGTCTATCTCGAAAAGCTGGTCGAGCGCGCCCGCCATGTCGAGGTGCAGGTGCTGGGCGACACCCACGGCAACGCTGTCCACCTCTTCGAGCGCGACTGCTCGATCCAGCGCCGCAACCAGAAGGTGGTCGAGCGCGCGCCCGCCCCCTATCTCGACGACGCCCAGCGCGAGGAGCTGTGCGGCTACGCGCTGAAGATCGCCAAGGCGACCGACTATGTCGGCGCCGGCACCGTCGAGTTCCTGATGGATGCCGACACCGGCCGGTTCTACTTCATCGAGGTCAACCCGCGCATCCAGGTCGAGCACACCGTCACCGAGGAGGTGACGGGCATCGACATCGTCAAGGCGCAGATCAGGCTGCTGGAAGGCGAGGCCATCGGCGCGCCCGCATCCGGCGTGCCGGCTCAAGGAGACATCAGGCTCCACGGCCACGCGCTCCAATGCCGCATCACCACCGAGGACCCCGAGCAGAGCTTCGTCCCCGACTACGGCCGCATCACCGCCTACCGCTCGGCGGCCGGCTTCGGCATCCGCCTCGATGGCGGCACCGCCTATTCGGGCGCCATCATCACCCGCTACTACGACCCGCTGCTGGTCAAGGTCACGGCCTCGGGCGCGACGCCGGAAGAGGCGATCAGCCGCATGGACCGCGCGCTGCGCGAGTTCCGCATCCGCGGCGTCGCCACCAACCTGACCTTCCTCGAAGCCATCATCGGCCACCCGAAGTTCCGCGACAATTCCTACAC
>JACZJD010000049.1 GCA_014860725.1 Aquamicrobium sp. | reverse complement strand
GGCATAGAGCGTGCCGGCGAGCCCGGCGACGGCGCCGCCGACGGTGAACAGAAGCGTCTTCTGCAGGCGGGGATCGTAGCCCATCAGTTCGACACGGCGCTCGTTCTCGCGGATCGCCACGGCGATGCGGCCGAACGGGCTGGCGAGCAGCAGCCGGACCAGCATGTAGACGATGAGCAGCGCCAGGAAGCAGACATAGTAGAGGCTGCGGTCGTAGATGTAGGCCTTCGGGTCGCCCGGCACGTTGAGCGTCTGGAAGCCGGGGATGCCGTTGAAGCCGCCGAGGCGCGCCGCACCGAGCTGGTATTCCGGGCCGGCGGTCGAGTTCATGAACTTGAAGAAGATCAGCGTCACCACCAGCGTGACGACGCCGAGATAGACGTCGGAGAGGCGCCCGTAAAACATCATGGCGCCGAGCGCTGCGGCGAAAAGCGCCGGCACGAGGAGGCCGAGCAGCGCCGGCACCGTGCTCTCGCCGATGTTGATCGCCATGATCGCGTAGGTGTAGGCGCCCAGACCGAAGAACGCGCTCTGGCCGAAGCACAGGATGCCCCCGTAACCCCAGATCAGCCCGAGGCTCAGGGCCAGCATGGCGTAGATGACGAGGAGGGTGAGCGTGTAGGTCTCGAAGGCGAGCGGCGCGACGAACATCACGACGAGGCCGACGAGGAGGACCCAGAGTGTCCTGGTTGCCTGTGAGCCGGCCATCAGAGGCGTCCCCGGAAGAAGCGGCCGGTGATGCCCTCGGGTAGGAGGCGCAACAGGATGACGGCCGCCACCAGAAGCGCCACCTCGCCGACCACCGGCGTGAACAGGATGGTGAAGACCTGCGACACCAGGCCGAACAGCACCGAGCCCGAAAGCAGGCCGACGATCACCGAGGCGCCCCCGGAGATCACCGTGATGAAGGCCTTGGCGATGTAGGCGCTGCCCCAGGTGGGAACGAGGCCGACAAGCGGCGCCATGACGCCGCCGGCCAGCCCGGCCAGCGCGGAGCCGGCGAAGAAGGTTGTCATGTAGACCCGGTCGGCGCTGTAGCCGAGCGCCGAGGCCATGTCGGGCCGCTGCATGGTGCCGCGCGCCACGAGACCGATGCGCGTGCCGCGCAGCACGGCGTAGATGGCGACCAGCAGGGCCGCGGCGACGAGGATGATGAAGAAGTTGTAGCCGTTGATCTGGTAGGCGCCCAGCGCGAAGCCGGTGACCGGCGTCGAGATGCCGGTGGTGGTGTTGCCGAAGATCATCGAGGCGGCGCCGATGAGGAACAGGCTCAGGCACCAGGTCGCCAGCATCGTGTCGACGAGGCGGCCATAGAGGAAGCGGATCACCAGCCGCTCGACGACCAGCCCGACGACGCCGACGACCAGCGGCGCCACGACGAGCATGGCGACCCAGATGTTGATGCCGGCATTGACCGAGACGATGGTGGCGTAGCCGCCGAGCATCATGAACTCGCCGTGGGCGAGGTTGATGACGCGCATCATGCCGAACACCACCGCCAGCCCGGCGCTGATCAGCACCAGCACGGCGACCGAATAGAGGATATCGAGGGTGACGACGGCTGCGAGGTCCATGCCGGTCCTGTGTGGGTGGTTTCTCTAGGGGGCCTGGCCGAGACCGGGCCTGCCCTGGCGCTCCTTCGCGCCGTAGGACACGGCCATCCGATGGCCGGAGCGCATCGCGCGCCCCGGCCGTCGCGGGCGATCAGATCTTGATCTCGTACTGCTGGTTGTCGTCCGGGTTCTCGACGAGGTTGCACACCAGCTGCGTGTCGATCGGCTGGCGGGCGCCGAAGCTCTTGAGGACGTTGAGCTTCTGGCCCTTCATCTCCATCAGGTGGACGTCGAGCGTGGCGTGGTGGGTCTTCGGATCGATGGTCACCATGCCGGCCGGGCCCTCATAGGCGAGGCCGCCGTCGAGGGCCGCCCTGACCTTTTCGTTCTCGACCGAGCCGGCCGCCTTGACGGCTTCCGCCCAGAGCATGACGCCCTGGTAGTTGGAGACCGCCAGCTCGTGGATGTTGGGGATCGTGTTGGCGCCGTGCATCTCGCCCCAGGCCGTGGTGAAGGCCTTGTTGGCCGGCGTGTCGAGCTCGGGCGAATAGTTGTAGCAGACGACGATGCCGTCGCCTTCCTCGGGCGCCAGCACGAGGTGCTCGGAGCCGACGCCGAGCGTGGTCGAGGCGAGCGGGATTCGGCTCTTCATGCCAGCCGCCGCCCACTGGCGGTAGAAGGAAAGATGCGCGCCGCCGACCAAGGCCGAGTAGACCATGTCGGGCGCCGCCGTCTGGATCTTGGTGATGGTCGAGCCGAAGTCGGAGACGTCGAGCGGGAAGAACTCGACGGCGACAGTCTCGCCGCCATTGTCCTTGAAGTACTTCTGGATCCAGCGGGCCATCAGCTGGCCGTAATTGTAGTCGGCGGCGAGGATGTAGACCTTCTTGCCCCACTTCTCCATCGTGTAGGGAATCTGCACCTCGGTGGTCTGCGCCGGCGTCACGCCGGTGCAGTAGCAGTTGGCGTCGCAGACGCCGCCCTCGTACTGGATGTTGTAGAAATAGAGCGTGCCCGCCTTGCGCAGCGTCTGGCGGATCGCCTCCCGCGAGGCCGACAGGATGCCGCCGTGGACGACGTCGACCTTGTCCTGGCGGGTCAGCTGCTGGGCGTACTGGGTGTAGAGCGCCATGTCGGACTGCGTGTCGTAGCCGATGTGCTGGATCTGCCGGCCGAGCAGGCCGCCGCCGTCGTTGATCTGCTTGATCGCCAGCCTGACCGCCATGTCGATCGGCTTGCCGTAGGCGTCGAAGATGCCGGAGATGTCGAACACGGTGCCGAGCTTGATCGGGTCCTCGGCGAAGGCGTTGCGGATGAAGGCGGGGGTCGCCAGGGCGGCGGTGGCGGCCGCGCCCTTGAGGACGGTACGTCTGCTGATGGTCATGCTCGTTCCCCTTCGGTTGTCCGGGCGCGCTTGCCGTCGCGCCGGTCGTGATGGTTCTTGTCTTCGTCAGTCTTTCTTGCGCACCGGCGTGCGGTTGATGGCGTCGAGCGCCCGGGCGCCGAGGTTGTGGTCCATCTCCACCCCGATCTCCTCGCCGAGCTTCTTGATGGCCGGGAAGCCGATGGCCATGCCCATGATCGAATCGAGCGCCGACTGGAAGCCGGTCGGGCCGCTGCCGCCGCCCTCGCCCGCGCCGCCGCCGGAGAACGAGCCGAGGCCGGAGATGTGGTTGATGCGGATGGAGTCGATCTTTTCCGC
>JACZJD010000353.1 GCA_014860725.1 Aquamicrobium sp. | reverse complement strand
CGCCGCGCGCGCCGCCGCCTTCGCGCTCAACATGCCGATCCAGCTCGCAGCCAGCGCGCTCGCGGCGCGCCGGCAGCCCTCGGCCGCGCCGGCCATCGGCATCGTCGCCGGCAACCGCAACGCGGCGCTGTTCCTGAGCGTGCTGCCTGCCGCCACCATCGACGAGCTGCTTTTGTTCATCGGCTGCTTCCAGATCCCGATGTATCTGACGCCGTTCCTGCTGTCGGGCTGGTTCCGCCGCCTCGCCGGCAGGGAAGGAAAGCAGCCGCCGGTTTAAGCCGGCTGCCGGAAAGAAAAACGCCGCCCCCTTGCGGGAGCGGCGCTTCTCCTAGGTTCGTGCCTGTCGGCCGTTGGCCCCTCTGGCCGCGCACGGCGCCCCCCGGGAAGTGTGCCGCGGGGCGCAGCCCTCAGCCGCCGAAGCCGAAGCCGACCGGCATGTCGTCGAGCGTGATGCCGAAGGGATCGAGGCTCTTGACGATCCAGCTCTGGCTGTTGCCGATGCGGCGGTTGTATTCGGCCCAGCCGGCGACGAAGCTCTTCCACACCTCGTCCGTCTCGTAGTTGACGGCGATGACCGAGGGCGTCGACAGGACCGGCGTCGGCACCATGACGCGGCCGATGTCGGGCGTCTTCTTGCTCATAACGAGGCCGTTGAGCATGGTGTTGACGAGACCGTCGGCCTTGCCGGTAACGGCCGCCACGATCGCCTCGTCGCGCGTCTTGAAGCGCAGGATGTTGGCGTTCGGCAGGTACTGCTGCGTGATGAGGTCCTGCGCCGAGCCCATGTCGACGGCGAAGGTGTATTGCGGGTCGTTGAGCTCCTTCCAGGTCTTGCCTTCGAGCTCTTCCTTGGCCGACACGATGATGAAGGAGTTGTAGTAGGTCGGGGCCGAGAACGACACCGACAGCGCGCGCATCGGCGTCGCCGTCACGGCGAAGGCCATGTCGACCTTGCCGCTCTGCACGTCGAGGATGGCGTTGGCCCAGCTCGACTCCACGACTTCGAGCTTGACGCCGAGCAGCTCGGCGATGTCCGAGGCCATGTCGATGACGAAGCCCTGCCACTCGCCCGAGCGCGGGTCCTTGTTGAAGTAGGGCACCTCGTTGAGGATGCCGGGAATGCGCAGCACGCCGCGCGCCTTGATCTCGTCCACCTTGCTCTGCGCCTGCACGGCGCCGCTCATCAGGCCGAGCGCGACCGCCGCGCCGGTGATGATCTTTCCAAGAAAGCCCATTCCAGAATCTCCCATGTTCCCCGCCGGCTTGCCGCGCGGCTTCAACCCGACATCGTCGGTCGCAGAAAGCGTAGCCGAGGGCGGGCCGAGGACAATGCTAGAGAGTCACGCCCACTTATCCCGTTTTTTGTAGGTTCGCGCGCCGCCCTGCGGCTCACGAGCCGTGGAACCTGCCCGCCGCGGAGGGCGCGTCGAGGACGCGGCCGACCAGCTCCGTCCGGCAGGTCTCGAACAGCGCCTGCACGCTGGGGTTGTTGCGCAGGAACTCGGCATTGCCGAAATAGACCGGCACTTCCGGCAGGTTGGTCAGCCTGACGCTGGTGAGGCGGCCGCGATCCTCCTCCGACACGCACCAGGATGGGATGATGGCGAAGCCAAGCCCCTCCTCGACGCAGCGCTTGACGCTCGACGAGCCCGAGGTCGAGACGGCGGGCTGGGCCGCCGCATCCTCACGCCCGAGGAAGTCGTAGGCGAGGTTGCGCAGCGTCTGGCCCGGCTCGTAGGTGATGAAGGGCCGGTCCCTCGCCCAGGAGGGCACGGTCTCCGGCTTCGGCGGCGGTCCCCATTCGCGCGGATAGACGAGGCTCAGCCGGTAGCTGCCGAGCAGGCGCTGCGGCACCACCGGGTCGCCGAAGTAGCGCTCGGACAGGCAGATGTCGAGGCTGCCGTTCTTGACCAGCTCGGCCAGCACCGTGTCGCGCTCGTAGGCGGCGATCTCCATGTCGGGGCGCTGCTCGCGGAAGGTCTTCAGCACGCGCGGGAACAGGTAGAAGAAGATCGCCTGCGGCATGCCGACGCGAAGCGCGGAGCGCTGGTTCTCCATCAGCTTGCTCAGCCGCTCCAGCATGATGTCGAGCTCGGGATGCAGGAGGTTGTAGAGCGCGCGGCCGCGCGGCGTCAGCGCGATGCGCTTGGCGCCCTGCTCCGATTCGATCAGCCGGTCCTGCAGGATCTGCTCCAGCCGCCGCACGTGGTTCGCCGCCGACTGGTAGCTCAGGTTCAGCTCGCGCGCCGCGCCCGAGAACGATCCCTTGGAGGCGACCTCGTAGAATGTCTGTATCAGTGTCAGGCTGATCCTTGCCATGAGCGTCCCGCTTGTGTCCCGCGCAGCCCGCATTCTGCGCCATCGGCGCGCCGATCCATACAAAATTCGTGCGCAGCCTCGCTCACGTTATTGCATCGACAGGCATCGCGGTCGCGCCGACAATTCCGCGCAGTTCGGGTCTGCAAGGGAAAGCGTGCGGCGGCGATGGGCAGTGGAGGGCCGAAATCGGTCATCGTGATCGGGGCGGGGATCGTCGGCGCGTCGGCGGCCTATTTCCTCGGCCGCGCCGGCTATGCGGTGCGCATCCTCGACGCGATCGCACCCGCCGCCGGGGCCACCGGCTCGGCCGACGGTGCGGTCTCCGTCGCCTCGAAGCGGCCCGGCCCGATGATGGAGGCCGCGCTCGCCGGTGTGGCGCTCTACCGCTCGCTGGCGCAGGAAGGCCTGTTCCGGGATCTGTTCAAGACGCGGCCGACGCTGATGGTGGCGGAGGACGATTCCGAGGTTCCCGTGCTCGAACGCCATGCCGAGGCGCTGGCCGGCTGCGGCGTCACCGTCGGCCGGCTCGACGGCGCGGCCATGCGGGCGCGCATCCCGGTCGCCGGGCCGGGGGTGCGCGTCGCCATCGAGGTGTCGGGCGAGGGCCACGCCATCGGCTTCCAGATCGTGCGCCGGCTGATCGAGGCGGCGGGCGTCGCGGT
>JACZJD010000352.1 GCA_014860725.1 Aquamicrobium sp. | reverse complement strand
GCCGTCGCCTTGCACCCGCATGCCAATGTCGCCAACCAGCCGGTCGTCGTCGCGGCGCGCAATGCCGACCTGGACCCACGCACCGGCCGCGCTCGGCTCGGCCGCCATCGCGCGCAGGAAGGCGAGCGACGCCTCGCGGTCCATGGGCTGCCAGCCCTGGTAGCGCCCGAGCTCCGGATCGGCCCGGTAGGCGCCGAAGGCGTCCAGGTCGGCTGGCGACAGGCGGCGCAGCACCACGTCGCGTGCCTGTCGGGGCAGCAAGGCGGCTCGCGGCGGCGTCATCGGGCGAAGAGTCGACACGGTGCGGCCGGGACCGTCAGGGGTTGGTCTGCGCCGGATCCCAGAGCAGCGCGAGCGCGATCGCCGCGTGCGTGACGGCCTCGGCCACCGGCGCCGGTGCGTCCAGCCGCCACAGTCGCGGCTTCAGGCCGTTGAGCTCGACGGCGCCGATCGGCCGGCCTTCGTGGCTAAAGACATAGCCGATCGGCGCGGCGAGCGGCAGCGACGAGCCCTGCACGCGGTGCACCGACTGCAGCTCGACCACCGTCGTGCCGGCACTGAAGCGTCCACGGCGTTCGTCGCGCGTGCCGTACGCGGCGTCGACCGCACGCAGGTCGAGACGCTGCAGCAACGGCGCGCCGTCGCGCCGGTAGTCGCAGGCGTAAGCGGCGCGCTTCAGCGGCACCTGCACGACGCCGACGGTACCGGTGTTGCCGATCAGCTTGCACGAGGCCGCGGTGCCGTCGCGCGCTAGCATGTACTGCACCGTCGCGCGGTCCTGCGCGATGACGCCGAAGACGTCGAGCCGGCTCGCGCCGCGCTCGTAGCGCGCGGTCTCGCCCGCGACCTGCAACTGCCCGCTGCGGCCCGCCTTCAGGCCTTCGATCGGCTGCGGCGCGGTGGTCGCCAGCACGGCCGGCAGTTCCATCTCGGCCGGCGGCAGCGAGGCACAGCCGGCCCCGATCGAGGCTGCGGCGGCGGCCGCAGCCCGGTGGGTACGCATCGTCGTCATCGTCCTCATCGTAGATCTCCTGCGGTTGAAAGTGTGTCAGTGGTAGCCCAGCACCGTCGCCGCCAGGGCCCCGGCGCGCGATTCGCCGCCGACGACCAGCACGCGGCCATCGGGCAGCCGATTGACGCTGTGGTACGCGCGTTCGCCGTCCAGCGCGGCGAGCACCTGGCCGCCGGCAGCAGGGTCGTAGCGCTCCGCGCTCGCGCTGTGGCGCTCGACCCGCTCCTGGCCGCCGAAGAGCAGCACCTTCCCTGACGGGAGCATCACCGAGCCCGCCAGCGTGCGCGGCGCCGACAGCGGCGGCAGCGGCTCGAACAGGCCGAGCACGCGGTCGAAGCGCAACGCGCTCGCCAGCGGAATCGGGTCGTCGCTTCCCGCCGCGACGGTCTCGCCGCCGAGCACCAGAACGTGGCGGCCATCGGGCGTCAGGTGGGCCACATGCTCGGCGCGCACGGCCCCGGACTGCTCGATCGGCATGAAGACTTCGCGCTGCGGGTCGAAGATCTCCGCCAGCCGGTACGGCACGGCAGTCGAGTGCCCGCCGACGACCAGCACCCGGCCGTCGGGCAGCAGCGTCATCGTGTGGCTCATGCGCGGTATCGACATCGGCGCCGCCAGGCGGCGGAAGTGTCCGGTGCGGGGCTCCCAGACTTCGGCCGAGTCGCTGATGCCGAGGTCGTGGCCCTCGCCGGTCGTGATGCCGCCGGTCAGCAGCACGCGCCCGTCGGCCAGCCGCAGCGCCGCGTGGTGCAGGCGTCGGGTGCTCATCGG
>JACZJD010000351.1 GCA_014860725.1 Aquamicrobium sp. | reverse complement strand
CATCAGGATATGGCGGTCGAGCGAGTTGGCGGGCAGGTTGTCGCGCACCACCCGCGCACGGGCGAGGTTGCCCGACGAAAGCGCGTCGAGGCCGTTCTTGAGCTGCGTGACGGAGCCGCCCGTCGCCAGCTGCACCGCCTTGACGGCGGCCTGCCCGGCTATGGCCCCGGTGGCGATGGAGGCGTCGATCGCCGCCGCGCCCGCCGTGTGCGGGCGGTCGAAGGGCAGGGGGCCGATCGAGGGCAGGACGGTGTCGGCGCGGGCGAGGCCCGACGTGATGAGCGGAGCCGTGAAGAGCAGAGTCAGGCTCGCGAGCGCGGCACGGGCGCGGGGACTGGCTTGCATGAATGGTCGATCCCTGTTCCGGACAAGATACACGATGGACGGGTTTCCCGCGACCCTACCGGCCGGCGGTGAAGATGGCGTAAACGAAAGGTTAGCGCAGCCGTTTCCATTTTATCGGCCACGCTTTCGCCTTCTCTTGTCGCATGGAAGCGGCAGGACTATGGTGCGCGGCCTTCGACTGGGCTAGAAGCCGGCGAAGGCAACACCATCACGCCGCAAGGGCTGTATCCGGGAGCAAGCATCATGTTCAGAGGGTCATTGACCGCGCTCGTCACGCCGTTCACGCGCGACAGTGCCCTCGACAAAGATGCGTTCCGTGCCTTCGTCGAATGGCAGATCGCCGAAGGCACCACCGGCCTCGTGCCGGTCGGCACCACCGGCGAGTCGCCGACCCTGTCGCATGCCGAGCATCGCGAGATGGTGGCGCTGACGGTGGAGATCGCGGCCGGCCGCGTGCCGGTCATCGCCGGCGCCGGCTCCAACAACACCGCCGAGGCGATCTCGCTGGTCCAGCATGCCGAGAAGGTGGGCGCGAACGGCGTGCTCGTCGTCACGCCCTATTACAACAAGCCGACGCAGAAGGGCCTCTATCTCCACTTCGCCGAGGTGGCGAAGGCCACGTCGCTGCCGATCATCATCTACAACATCCCGCCGCGCTCGGTGATCGACATGACGCCGGAGACGATGGGCCGCCTCGCCGCCGACTTCAGGAACATCGTCGGCGTCAAGGACGCGACCGGCAAGATCGAGCGCGTGTCCGAGCAGCGCATGACCTGCGGCAAGGACTTCATCCAGCTTTCGGGCGAGGATGCGACCGCGCTCGGCTTCAACGCCCATGGCGGCGTCGGCTGCATCTCGGTCACGGCCAATGTCGCGCCGCGCCTGTGCGCCGAGTTCCAGGCCGCCACGCTCGCCAACGACAAGGATCGCGCGCTGGACCTGCAGGACCGCCTGATGCCGCTGCACAAGGCGATCTTCGTCGAGCCGGGCGTGTCGGGCGCCAAATATGCGCTGTCGCGGCTGGGCAAGGTCGAGAACGTCGTGCGCGCGCCGCTCGTCACCGTCGAGCCGGAAACGGCCGCCAGGATCGACGCGGCGATGAAGCATGCCGGACTGACGAACTGACGCGCCGGCGGCGCGTTCTGCGATCATGGCCAAGGACACGAAGCCCAACACCAACGGCAAGACCGTGGCGGAAAACCGCAAGGCCCGCTTCTCCTACGAGGTGATGGACACCTACGAGGCGGGCCTCGCGCTGACCGGCACCGAGGTCAAGTCGCTGCGCGAGGGGCATGCCAACATCCAGGAGAGCTACGCCTCGGCCGAGGACGGCGAGATCTGGCTCATCAACTCCTACGTGCCGGAATATCTGCAGGGCAACCGCTTCAACCACGAGCCGCGCCGCCGCCGCAAGCTCCTCCTGAAGAAGAAGGAGATGGCGAAGCTGGCGCAGGCGGTGGAGCGCGAGGGCATGACCATGGTGCCCCTGAAGATCTACTTCAACGAGCGCGGCCGGGCGAAGCTGCTGCTGGCGGTCGCGCGCGGCAAGAAGCTGCACGACAAGCGCGAGACCGAGAAGAAGCGCGACTGGGCGCGCGAGAAGGGCAGGCTGCTCAAGGAACGCGGCTAGCCACGGCGGGCCGGCTGCGGCGCCGTGCCCGAAGGGCGACAAGGGGCCGTGCCCGGAGGGCAATGAGGGGAATTGGGGCGGGGTACATGCGGATCGCGCATCTGGTCGCGCATGGCGGGCTGAACGGCGTCGCCACCAGCAGCAGGACGCTGATCGAGGCGCAGCGCGCGGCCGGGCACGACGTCTTCCTCGGCGCGACGCCGAATTCGTGGCTCCTCGACAATCTCGACCTCGACGGCATCGCCGTGCTCGAAAGCCGGTTCAGGACGCGGCCGAAGGAGATCGTGCGCGTCGGCCATGCGCTCCGCGACTGGGGTTGCGACGTCGTCCACTGTCACGGCAGCCGCGCCAACAAATACGGCCTCGTCTATCGCTTCGCGAGCCGGACGCCGATCGTGGCGACGGCCCACGCCTCGCATTTCCAGCTGCCGTGGCGCTGGCTCTCGGCCGTCATCGCGCCGAGCGAGGCGACGGCCGACTATCATGCCCGCGTCAACCGGGTGCCGCGGCGGCGCATCCATCTCGTCAGCAATGCGGTGGCGCTGCCCGCCTCCGATCCCGCGGAGGCCCGCGCGCAGGCGCGCCG
>JACZJD010000350.1 GCA_014860725.1 Aquamicrobium sp. | reverse complement strand
CTTCGTGGTCGCCAGCCCCGCCGAGCAGCGGGTGCCCTTCGTCTTCAACTCGCCGCACAGCGGCCGGCTCTATCCGCCGCGCTTCCTGGCCATGAGCAGGCTCGACGCGGTGTCGATCCGCCGCTCCGAGGACTGCTTCGTAGACGAGCTGTTCGGCGGCGCGGTCGCGCTCGGCGCGCCGATGCTGGCGGCGAACTTCCCGCGCGCCTATCTCGACGTCAACCGCGAGCCATGGGAGCTCGACCCGCGCATGTTCACGGACCCGCTGCCATCCTACGCCAACACGCGCTCGGCGCGGGTGGCGGGCGGGCTCGGCACCGTGCCGCGCCTCGTCGGCGAGGGGCTGGAGATCTATGCCGGCAGGCTGCCGCTCGGCGAGGCGGTGGCGCGCGTCGAGGAGATCTACAAGCCCTATCACGAGCAGCTCGGGCGGCTGCTGTCGCACACGCATGCGGCCTTCGGCTTCGCGGTGCTGGTCGACTGCCACTCGATGCCGGCAAGCGTCAGGGTCGGCGACGGCCGGACCCGGCCGGACTTCATCGTCGGAGACCGCTTCGGCACGGCCTGCGCCCCGGCGCTGACGGAAGCGGCGATCGCGATCCTGGTCGGGATGGGCTACAACGTCGCCCACAACAAGCCCTATGCCGGCGGCTTCATCACCGAGCATTACGGCCGGCCGGCCCAGGGCCTGCATGCGCTGCAGATCGAGGTCAATCGCGGGCTCTATCTCAACGAGCGCACCTGCGAGCCGACCTTCGGCTTCGCGGCGCTCGCCGCCGACATGACGCGGTTCTGCGCCGAGCTGATCGCGATACCCGACCAGCTCCTCGACCCCGGCGCGATGCCGCTGGCCGCGGAATAGCGGCGGAGCGCCGCCGGCGCAGGGCAAATCCCGATAAGAAGCCAATCTCCATAAAAAATGACCGCACCGTTGTGCACGGCGCGGCCCAAGTCTAGGGAGGAAACGCCCAAGGAGGGCATGAACAGGTCGCCCTGTTCACCGTCAAATTTATGCTGCAACGCACAAATGTCAACCCGATTGTTCAGCCCGTGAACAGAGTT
Source organism: Aquamicrobium sp. (assembly GCA_014860725.1). The sequence goes on along the minus strand of JACZJD010000350.1, from coordinate 10,754 downwards.
GTGAACAGACGGGCGGCCGGCTGCCCGGGCGCTGCGGCCGGGATGCGCTTCGGCGAGGAGAGGGATCGATGAGGATCGAGAAGGATTTCATGCAGCGGATCGCCGCGGCCGCGGCGCGCGAGACGCTGCCGCGCTTCCGCATGGCGGGGCTCGTCTCCGACAACAAGCACGCCGCCGGCTTCGATCCGGTGACGGAGGCGGACCGCGAGGCGGAGCAGGTGATCCGGGCGCTGATCCGCGAGGCGTTCCCCGGCCATGGCATCGTCGGCGAGGAGTTCGGCGTCGAGAACGGCGACAGCCGCCATGTCTGGGTGATCGACTCCATCGACGGCACGCGGTCCTTCATCTCCGGCGTGCCGCTGTGGGGCACGCTGGTCGGCCTCACCGAGGACGGCGACGCGCTCGCAGGCATGATGTCGCAGCCCTTCACGGGCGAGCTGTTCTTCTCCGACGGCGAGGGAGCCTGGTACGAGGGGCCGGGCGGGGCGCGCCGCCTTGGCGTGCGGCCGACGCGATCGCTGTCGGAGGCGACGCTGTGCACCACCACGCCCGCCCTGTTCGCCGACGGCAAGCGCACGGTCTACGACCGGCTGGAAGGCGAGGTGCGGCTCGCCCGCTACGGCACGGACTGCTACGCCTATGCGATGCTGGCCGCCGGCAACATCGACCTCGTGGTCGAGACGGCGCTTCAGCCCTACGACATCGTCGCGCTGGTGCCGATCATCGAGCGGGCAGGCGGCATCGTCACCACCTGGGACGGCGGGCCGGCGGAGAAGGCGGGCGACATCGTCGCGGCGGCCACGCCGGAGCTGCATCGCGCGGCGCTGGACCTGCTCAACGGCTGACGGGAATCAGCCGCCGCTGCCCGGGATGAAGGCGTCGAAGGCGGCGAGGAACTGCTCGCGGAAGATGTCGGCCTCCTGCAGCAGCTCGTGGCGCGCGCCGTCGACGGTCAGCACCCTGCCGGCGCGCAGGCGGCGGCCGAAGCGTTCGGTCGCCGCCGGATCGACCACCTCCTCGGCGCCGGCCGCCACGACCAGCACCGGAATCCTGAGGGCCGCGGCATAGTCCGGGTCGTTGACGCGGGCCGCAGCCCTGAAGGCGGCGCGCACCCACGAGGCGGTGACGCCGCCGAGCGCGAATTCCGGATACCAGCGGTGGATGTCGACGTTGCGGGCGTAGCGCACCGGGTCGCTCGTCAGCACGTTCCTTTCGAACGGCGTCGGCTCCCGCTCGCGCGGGCCGCCGCTGATATAGGCGGCGCCGAGGCCGAAGGCGTGCATCAGGCTCGCCAGCCGCGAGGCGTTGGGGGCCGAGAGCGTGCCGTCCGGCAGGCCGAGGAGCGGCGAGGACAGCACCATGCGCTCGACCCGGCTTTGCAGCCGGGGTGCGGCGAGCAGCGCGACCAGCGCCCCGGTCGAGTGGGCGAGCACGTAATAGGGGCCGCGGCAGTCGGGCAGCACGATCTGGCGGAAGAACGGGTCGATGTCGCGGGCATAGTCGTCGAAATCGCCGATATGCCCGCGCTCGGCGTCGGCCAGGATGCGGTCGGAGCCGCCCTGGCCGCGCAGGTCGAAGAGGGCCGCGCCGAAGCCGCGCGCCGACAGGTCGCGCACGGTCTCGTAATATTTCTCGATGCACTCGTTGCGGCCCTGGAGGATGACCACGGTGCCCTTGAGCGGGCGCGCGGCCGCCTTGAAATGCGCATAGCGGATGCGCCGGCCGTCCGGCATCGTCAGCATGCCGGCGCTGGCGTTCTCCGGCATCGGGTTGCCCGGCGTCTCGAAAATGAAGTCCGGCATGGTGGGCTGTCGCTCTCCGGGGTCGGGGTGCCTGCCCGTGATAGGAAGCGCGCGGCCGAATTGCAAAGGGATTTCGCGCGGGGAGGAGGGGAGGGCGGCCGTCGCTGAAAGGGAAAGGCCGGAAGCGCTTTTCGGCGACTTCCGGCCTTCTGTCGATCCGGGAGGAAGGGACGATACACCCGGCTCGGCCTCGGAGACGTCGGGGCAGGCCCGCCGTCTGTTCCGTTGTTGAGAGAAAGGTAGACCCGGACGCCTGAACCGAAGCCGAAGGGTCGGTTCATCCTGCGTTCATCTGCGCGCGGCGTTCCCGCGCGACCGAATCGCGCCGCGCCCGCGCCGAGGTGGGGGCTTGAAAACGGATTCCCGCGAACCCAAATCCTCCGATGCGGCCGCCGAGGAAGGGGCCGCTGGCCGCGGGAAGACGCCGCAACGGGTTTTCGCAGCCGGCCATACGCAAACAGATGTTGCTCAACAGGAGAACAGAACCATGCGTCACGTCGATTTTTCGCCGCTCTACCGCTCGACTGTCGGCTTCGACCGCCTTTTCACGATGCTCGACTCGCTCGCCCAGCCGGAGAACGGCCAGACCTATCCCCCCTACAACATCGAGCGCACGGGTGAGGACGCCTATCGCATCTCGATGGCCGTCGCCGGCTTCTCGGAGGACGACATCTCGATCGAGGCGCACCGCAACGTGCTGACCGTGAAGGGCGAGAAGACCGAGGAGCAGTCGGAGGAGCGGGAGTTCCTGCATCGCGGCATCGCCGCGCGCGCGTTCGAGCGCCGCTTCCAGCTCGCGGACCATGTCGAGGTCGAGGGCGCCGAGCTCAAGAACGGTCTTCTCCACATCGACCTCAAGCGCAACATCCCCGAGGAGATGAAGCCGCGCCGCATCGAGATCGCGAGCGCGCCTGCCAAGGCGAAGCAGATCGAGGCCAAGGCGGCCCACTAAGCGCTTCCTCCACGGATGAACGCAGGGCGGCGTCTTCGGACGCCGCCCTTTTGCATTCCGGCCCTTGCCGGCTCAGCCGAGCAGCTCGCCGAAGCGGTCGACCTCGTCGGCCGTGGTCGCGAAGCTGGCGACGAGCCGGACGAGGATTTCGTCCTCCGCGATGGCATCGGCGATCCCGTGCGGCGGGTGCCACGGGTAGAACACCGCGCCCGCGGCCTTCAGCCTGTCCACGGCGTCCGTCTTCAGGATGGGAAAGACCTCGTTGGCCTCGGGCCGCCAGCCGAGCCGGGCATGCGGCGAGGCTTCGACATGGGCGGCAAGGCGCGCCGCCATGGCGTTGGCGTGGCGGGCCGTCTCCAGCCACAGGCCGTCGCGGAAATAGGCCTCGAACTGGGCGGCGACGAAGCGCGACTTCGAGAAGAGCTGCGCGGCGCGCTTGCGGATGAACGGGAACTGCCGCGCGCTCTCGGGGTTCCCGGGGTCCATGAACACCACGGCCTCGGCGCACCAGCAGCCGTTCTTGGTGCCGCCGAAGGACACGACGTCGACGCCGCGCTTCCACGTCATCTCGGCCGGGGTGACGCCGAGCGAGACGAGGGCGTTGGCGAATCGCGCGCCGTCTATGTGCAGCGGCAGGCCGTTGCCGGCCGCGATGGCGGCGATCGCCTCGATGTCGCCGAGGGCGTAGACGGTGCCGATCTCGCTGGCCTGGGTGATGGAGATCGCGGCCGGCTGTCCGGAATGGACGAAGGCGGCCGGATAGCGCGCGATCTCCGCTTCCAGCGCCTGCGGCGTCATGCGGCCGAGCGGCCCGTCCACGGGCGCGAGGCGGCCGCCGCCCGAAAGGTACTCGACCGCGCCGCCTTCATCGGCGATCATATGGGCGTCGCGGTGGGCGAAGAACACGCCGCCCGGCCGCGCCAGCGTCGTCATCGACAGCGCATTCGCGGCCGTGCCCGTGCCGACGAAGAACACTGCCACCTCGCGCTCGAAGACGTCGCAGAATGCCCGTTCAACCGCCCGGTCGAGGTCGCTCGAGCCGTAGGCGGAGGCGAAGCCGGCGGCGCGGCGGGCGAGATTGTCGGCGATGGCCGGGTGGGCGCCGGCCCAGTTGTCGGAGGCGAAGAACATGGCTGGGAGGAATCCGGATGGCGTTTCAGTCGGCGGCACTGTGGACGAGGCAGGGCCGTCGCGGCAAGGGGAGAGGCGCGCGCTGAACGGAAAGAACGCAACCGCGCCCGTTCGCGCAGCAAAGTTTCGCCACTTGCCGGAAATTTTTGCATTTCCGTCTTGTGCGCTGCCGGCTCCTATGGCATAGACGAATAGGACAGCAATACTGTCTTATACAGCAATACTGTCCTATTCGCCGGTTGCAACGACCGGGCCGCAGATGCGTTCGGCATCTTCGCAGGCCACACGAAGCGACCGGCCCTTTCGCAAGATGCCGGCCTTCGTGCCGGGCGGCGCGGGAAGCGCCCCCGAACGGCGGCGCGGCGAAACGACATAGATATAGACTAAAGTGACGGAGGACGAGGCGATGACGCACCAGACGCCACCTGCAGCGACGGCTCAGGCAGGGATCGCGCGCGCCAAAACCGCCGCCGCCACGACGAAGACCGAGGCCATCCGGGCCGCCGCCGCGCAGGGCCTCTACGATCCGCGCAACGAGCACGACGCCTGCGGCGTCGGCTTCATCGCCCAGATGAAGAACGTGAAGTCGCACCAGATCGTGCGCGACGGCCTCGCCATGCTGGAGAACCTGACCCATCGCGGCGCGGTCGGCGCCGACCCGCTGATGGGCGACGGCGCCGGCGTGCTGGTGCAGATTCCCGACCGCTTCTTCCGCGAGGAGATGGCGCGCGAGGGCGTCGAGCTGCCCGCGCCCGGCCACTACGCCGTCGGCCACTGGTTCATGCCGCAGGATGCGGGGCTGCGCGCCCATGTCGAGGACATCATCCGCGAATCGGCGCAGTCGGAAGGCATTCCGCTTCTCGGCTTCCGCGACGTGCCGGTCGACAATTCGTCGCTCTCCAAGGCGCCCGACATCGCGGCGAGCGAGCCCTGCCACCGCCAGGTGTTCTTCGGCCGGCCCGAAGGCATCGAGGAAGACGAGGTCTACGAGCGGCGGCTGTTCATCCTGCGCAAGGTGATCTCGGGCCGCATCTATGCCGAGCACGACAACCGCGACGTCGGCGCCTACTGCGTGTCGCTGTCGTCGCGCACCATCGTCTACAAGGGCATGTTCCTCGCCTATCAGGTCGGGGCCTACTACAGGGACCTGTCGGACCCCCGCTTCGAGACGGCGCTGATCCTCGTCCACCAGCGCTTCTCGACCAACACCTTCCCGTCGTGGAAGCTGGCGCATCCCTATCGCATGGTCGCCCACAACGGCGAGATCAACACCGTGCGCGGCAACGTCAACTGGATGGCGGCAAGGCAGGCCTCGGTCGATTCCGAGCTGTTCGGCAACGACATCGCCAAGCTGTGGCCGATCTCCTACGAGGGCCAGTCGGACACGGCCTGCTTCGACAACGCGCTCGAGTTCCTGACCCAGGGCGGCTACTCGCTCGCCCACGCCATGATGATGCTGATCCCGGAGGCCTGGGCCGGCAACAAGCTGATGGACGACGCGCGCCGCGCCTTCTACGAGTACCACGCCGCACTCATGGAGCCGTGGGACGGGCCGGCGGCGGTGGCCTTCACCGACGGCCGCCAGATCGGCGCCACCCTCGACCGCAACGGCCTCAGGCCGGCGCGCTATGTCGTCACCGACGACGACCGCGTCATCCTCGCCTCCGAGGCCGGCGCGTTGCCGGTGCCGGAGGAGAAGATCGTCAGGAAGTGGCGGCTGCAGCCGGGCCGCATGCTGCTGATCGACCTCGAGGAGGGGCGCATCGTCTCCGACGACGAGATCAAGACGCAGATCGCCACCAAGCACCCCTACCGCAAGTGGCTCGACAACACCCAGCTCATCCTCGAGGAGCTGAAGCCGGTGGAGCCGCGCGCCCTGCGCAAGGACGTGTCGCTGCTCGACCGCCAGCAGGCCTTCGGCTACACGCAGGAGGATTTGAAGCTGCTGATGGCGCCGATGGCGACCACGGCGCAGGAGGCCGTCGGCTCCATGGGCACGGACACGCCCATCGCCGCGATGTCGGACAGGCCGAAGCTGCTCTACGACTATTTCAAGCAGAACTTCGCGCAGGTCACCAACCCGCCGATCGACCCGATCCGCGAGGAGCTGGTGATGAGCCTCGTCTCGTTCATCGGGCCGCGGCCGAACATCTTCGACCTTGTCGGCAACTCGCGCAAGAAGCGGCTCGAGGTGCGCCAGCCGATCCTCACCAACGCCGATCTGGAGAAGATCCGCTCCATCGGTCACACGGAAGACCGCTTCGACACCAAGACCATCGACATCACCTATTCGGTGACGGAAGGCGCCGAGGGCATGCCGGCGGCCATCGAGCGGCTGTGCGAGCGCGCGGAGGCGGCCGTCGCCGGCGGCTACAACATCATCGTGCTCTCCGACCGGCAGATCGGCCCGGACCGCATCGACATCCCGACGCTCCTGGCCACCGCCGCCGTCCACCATCATCTGATCCGCAAGGGGCTCAGGACCTCGGTCGGGCTGGTGGTCGAATCCGGAGAGCCGCGCGAGGTGCACCATTTCTGCTGCCTCGCCGGCTACGGCGCGGAGGCGATCAACCCCTATCTCGCCTTCGACACGCTGGTCGACATGCACAAGAAGGGCCAGTTCCCGCCCGAGGTGGACGAAGAGGAGGTCGTCACCCGCTACATCAAGTCGATCGGCAAGGGCATCCTCAAGGTGATGTCCAAGATGGGCATCTCGACCTACCAGTCCTATTGCGGGGCGCAGATATTCGACGCCATCGGCCTGTCGTCGGAGTTCGTGGACAGGTATTTCACGGGCACGGCCACGACCATCGAGGGCATCGGGCTGGAGCAGATGTGCGCCGAGACGGTGCGCCGCCACCGCGACGCCTTCGGCGACGACCCGGTGCTGAAGCATGCGCTCGAAGTCGGCGGTGAATACATGTACCGCATGCGCGGCGAGGCGCATATGTGGACGCCGGACGCCGTCGCGACGCTGCAGCACGCCGTGCGCAAGGGCTCGTGGGAGACCTTCAAGGAGTTCTCGCGCGAGATCGACGGCGAGGCCGCGCGCGCAAGGACCATCCGCGGCCTGTTCCGCATCCGGACCGCGGAGGAGACCGGCCGCGCGCCGGTGCCGCTCGACGAGGTCGAGCCGGCGGCCGACATCGTCAAGCGCTTCTCGACGGGCGCGATGTCGTTCGGCTCGATCAGCCGCGAGGCGCACACCACGCTCGCCATCGCCATGAACCGCATCGGCGGCAAGTCGAACACCGGCGAGGGCGGCGAGGAGCCGGACCGCTACATGCCGCTGCCCGACGGCTCGCCCAATCCCGAGCGCTCGGCGATCAAGCAGGTGGCGTCGGGCCGCTTCGGCGTGACGACTGAATACCTCGTCAATTCCGACGTCATCCAGATCAAGGTGGCGCAGGGCGCCAAGCCCGGCGAGGGTGGCCAGCTGCCCGGCCACAAGGTCGACGCCACCATCGCCAAGACGCGGCATTCGACGCCGGGCGTCGGCCTGATCTCGCCGCCGCCGCATCACGACATCTATTCTATCGAGGATCTGGCGCAGCTCATCTACGATTTGAAGAACGTCAATCCGGTGGCCGACATCTCGGTCAAGCTCGTCTCCGAGGTCGGCGTCGGCACGGTGGCGGCGGGCGTGGCCAAGGCGCGCGCCGACCACATCACCATCGCCGGCTATGATGGCGGCACGGGCGCCTCGCCGCTCACCTCGCTCAAGCATGCCGGCTCGCCGTGGGAGATCGGCCTGGCCGAGACGCAGCAGACGCTGGTGCTGAACGGCCTGCGCAGCCGTGTCGCGCTCCAGGTCGACGGCGGCCTGCGCACGGGCCGCGACGTCGTCATCGGGGCGCTGCTCGGGGCCGACGAGTTCGGCTTCGCCACCGCGCCGCTGATCGCGGCCGGCTGCGTGATGATGAGGAAGTGCCACCTGAACACCTGCCCGGTCGGCGTGGCGACGCAGGACCCGGTTCTGCGCAAGCGCTTCAAGGGCGCGCCCGAGCATGTCGTCAACTACTTCTTCTACGTGGCGGAGGAGGTGCGCGAGCTCCTTGCCGCCATGGGCTATCGCAGGCTCGACGAGATCGTCGGCGAGACCGGCCTGCTCGAGAAGGAGGCGATGATCGACCACTGGAAGGCGAAGGGGCTGGACTTCACGCGCCTGTTCCACAAGCCGGACGCGCCGCGCGAGGAGACGCTGCACACCCGCCTGCAGGAGCACCCCATCGACGACGTGCTCGACCGCAGGCTGATCGAGCTGGCCAGGCCCGCGCTCGACGCGCGCCAGAAGGTCGAGATCGAGGTGCCGATCCGCAATGTCGACCGCTCGGCCGGCGCCATGCTGTCGGGCGAGGTGGCCAAGCGCTTCGGCCACAAGGGCCTGCGCGACGACACCATCTCGGTGAAGCTGACCGGCACGGCCGGCCAGTCCTTCGGCGCGTTCCTGGCGCGCGGCGTGTCGTTCGAGCTGATCGGCGACGGCAACGACTATGTCGGCAAGGGCCTCTCCGGCGGCCGCATCGTCATCCGCCCGTCGGACGACTCGAAGATCGTGCCGGAAAATTCGATCATCGTCGGCAACACCGTGCTCTACGGCGCCATCGAGGGCGAATGCTACTTCCGCGGCGTCGCGGGCGAGCGCTTCGCGGTGCGCAACTCCGGCGCCGTCGCGGTGGTCGAGGGCGTGGGCGACCACGGCTGCGAATACATGACCGGCGGCCTCGTGGTGGTGCTCGGCCGCACCGGCCGCAACTTCGCCGCCGGCATGTCGGGCGGCGTCGCCTATGTGCTCGACGAGGACGGCGACTTCGCCGCCCGCTGCAACATGGCGATGGTCGAGCTGGAGCCGGTGCCGGAAGAGGACGACATGCTGGAGAAGCTGCACCATCACGGCGGCGACATCGCCCACAAGGGCCGCGTCGACGTGTCGGGCGACATGACGAGCCACGACGAGGAGCGGCTCTACCAGCTCGTCTCCAACCATCTCCACTACACCGGCTCGGCGCGCGCGCGCGCCATCCTGGAAAACTGGGCCGACTACCGGCCGAAGTTCAGGAAGGTGATGCCGGTCGAGTATCGCCGCGCGCTGGAGGACATGGAGCGCATGCGCCGGGGAGCGGCGGCGGCATGATCCGGCTGGCGATCTTCCCGATGGGCGTCCCGCCCTCGCTCAAACCCGGAGCGCGTCCGCGCTGATCGAGGGCCGCGCCCGGCGCGGCCCGCCACGCCGGGATGGCGTCCCGGGTTCGATTGACAGCTACGCACGACCCGCCGGCGGCGAAACCGCGCCCGGGTCGCACGCAAGTCCGAGGATGAGCCGATGGGCAAGGTGACAGGATTTCTCGAGATCGACCGGCAGGTGCTGAAGTACCAGCCGGCCGCGGACCGCATCCGGCATTTCCGGGAGTTCACGCTCCCGATGTCGGACAAGGAGGTCGAAAAGCAGGCCGCGCGCTGCATGGATTGCGGCGTGCCCTACTGCCACGGGCCGACGGGCTGCCCGGTGCACAACCAGATCCCGGACTGGAACGACCTCGTCTACAACGGCGACTGGGAGGGCGCGATCCGCAACCTCCATTCGACCAACAACTTCCCCGACTGGACCGGCCGCATCTGCCCCGCGCCCTGCGAGGAGGCCTGCACGCTCAACCTCGAGGACATCCCCGTCGCCATCAAGACGGTGGAGCAGGCCATCGCCGACAAGGCCTACGAGACGGGCTATCTCGTGCCGCAGCCGGCGGCGGTCGAGACGGGCAAGCGCGTCGCCATCATCGGCTCCGGCCCCGCCGGCATGGCAGCCGCGCAGCAGCTCGGCCGCGCCGGGCACGCGGTCCACGTCTACGAGCGCGAGTCCAGGCCCGGCGGGCTGATGCGCTACGGCATCCCGGACTTCAAGATCGAGAAGCAGTATGTCGACGCCCGCGTGAAGCAGATGGAGGGCGAGGGCGTCACCTTCTTCTGCGGCGTCAATGTCGGCGTCGACAAGCCGGTCACCGAACTGCTCTCTGAATACGACGCGGTGCTCTATTGCGGCGGCTCGGAAACGCCGCGCCCCGCGGGCATCCCCGGCGTCGAGCTTGCGGGCGTCCACGACGCCATGCCCTATCTCGTCCAGCAGAACCGGCGCATCGGCGGCGAGGACATCCAGTCCGTGGCGTGGGCCTCCGAGCCGATCCTGGCCGGCGGCAAGCATGTCGTGGTCGTCGGCGGCGGCGACACCGCCTCCGACTGCGTCGGTACGGCGTTCCGCCAGGGCGCGGTGCGCGTCACCCAGCTCGACATCCGCCCGCGTCCGCCGGAGAAGGAGGACAAGCTGACCGTGTGGCCCTACTGGGCGACGAAGATGCGCACCTCGACCAGCCAGGCCGAGGGCGCGGAGCGCGAGTTCCAGGTGGCGACGCTCGCCTTCGTCGGCGACGAGGACGGCGTGCTGACCGGCGTGCGGTGCTGCGAGGTGGACGAGAGGCGCAAGCCGATCGCCGGCACCGAGTTCGTCATCCGCGCCGATCTCGCCTTCATCGCCATCGGCTTCGCCGGGCCGCGCAACGACGGCGTGCTGAAGGAGCTCGACGGCAGCCTCGCGCTCACCGTCGACGTCCGCCGCTCGACCAACGTCGTCGCCGACGACCGCGACTATGCGACCAGCGTCGACAGGCTGTTCGCGGCCGGCGACGTGCGCCGCGGCCAGTCGCTCGTCGTGTGGGCGATCCGCGAGGGCCGGCAGGCGGCGCACGCCATCGACAAGTACCTGATGGGGACGACGCTGCTGCCGCGGTGACGGAGGCGGCAGCGCTGCCGTCTACCGCGTCAGCGCGCCGGTGGTCTCGGGTGCGGGCGCGCCGGCCTCGACCGGCGTGGCGGTAGGG
>JACZJD010000349.1 GCA_014860725.1 Aquamicrobium sp. | reverse complement strand
CGCCAAGGCCGGCGAGGAGGCCGCGGGCGAGGCCGCCCCCGGCGAGTAGCCGGTGGTCGAGGCCGCGCAGTAGGGCGGCCGGCGCAACGCAAGACAATGAAAACGGCGGGCCCTGGCGCCCGCCGTTTTCGTTTCCGATATTTTGTCGCGGCAGGATTTTGTCGCGGCGGGGCGCGGCCATCTTGAGGCGGTGGGAAAACATACCCATATCCGCGCCAGTTGGACCTGCCGCAAAAGGGGGTTTGACCAGGCCGGTTGACCTGCGTCATTGTCCGAGGGGGTCCGTCACCTGAAAACCGATCCGGCGCCGCAAGCGGGCCGGTCGTGGAATGGAGACGATCATATGAATATCGAGAAGTATTCCGAGCGCGTCAGGGGCTTCATCCAGTCGGCCCAGACCATGGCGCTGTCGGCCAATCACCAGCAGTTCACGCCCGAACATCTCCTCAAGGTCCTGCTCGACGACGAGGAAGGCTTCGCCTCCTCGCTGATCGAGCGCGCCGGCGGCCGCCCGCGCGATGCGCGCCTTGGCGTCGAGGCTGCGCTGAAGGCGCTGCCGAAGGTCGAGGGCGGCAACGGTCAGCTCTATCTCGCCCAGCCGCTGGCCAAGGTCTTCTCCACGGCCGAGGAGCTGGCGAAGAAGGCGGGCGATTCCTTCGTCACCGTCGAGCGGCTCCTGACCGCGCTTGCCGTCGAGAAGTCGGCCAAGACCGCCGACATCCTCGCCAATGCCGGCGTGACGCCGACGGCGCTGAACCGCGTCATCGAGGACGTGCGCAAGGGCCGCACCGCCGATTCGGCCTCGGCCGAGCAGGGCTACGACGCGCTCAAGAAGTACGCGCGGGATCTCACCGCCGATGCCCGCGCCGGCAAGCTCGATCCGGTGATCGGCCGCGACGACGAGATCAGGCGCACCATCCAGGTGCTGTCGCGCCGCACCAAGAACAACCCGGTGCTGATCGGCGAGCCCGGCGTCGGCAAGACCGCCATCGCCGAGGGGCTGGCGCTCAGGATCGTCAACGGCGACGTGCCCGAATCGCTCAAGGACAAGCAGTTGATGGCGCTCGACATGGGCGCGCTGATCGCCGGCGCCAAGTATCGCGGCGAGTTCGAGGAGCGGCTGAAGGCGGTGCTCAACGAGGTGACGGCTGCCGACGGCAACATCATCCTGTTCATCGACGAGATGCACACGCTGGTCGGGGCCGGCAAGGCCGACGGGGCGATGGACGCCTCGAACCTGCTCAAGCCCGCGCTCGCCCGCGGCGAGCTGCACTGCGTCGGCGCGACCACGCTCGACGAGTACCGCAAGCACGTCGAGAAGGACGCAGCCCTTGCGCGGCGCTTCCAGCCGGTCTTCGTCGAGGAGCCGACGGTCGAGGACACGATCTCGATCCTGCGCGGCCTCAAGGAGAAGTACGAGCAGCACCACAAGGTGCGCATCTCCGATTCCGCGCTGGTCTCGGCCGCGACGCTGTCGAACCGCTACATCACCGACCGCTTCCTGCCCGA
>JACZJD010000348.1 GCA_014860725.1 Aquamicrobium sp. | reverse complement strand
GTCTATCCGTCCCTGGACGAGCGGAGACTGGCGGGTCTGGTAGCCTAGAATGCCCGGCGAGGCATCACCGGTGCGACGATCGTTCCACGCCCGAGGCTGAAAAACTTAGCCATTTGACGAAGTTTCTCTTGCGCCGCCGACAGATCGTGCGATAGTTAGCACTATGGCTAAGCATGATCCCGATCTCTCGCTGCTCTTCCACGCTCTGGCCGATCCGACCCGCCGGTCGATCCTCACCCGCCTCGCCGAAGGGCCAGCGCGGGTGACGGATCTGGCTGGCCCCACGGGACTGCGTCTGCCCACGGTGATGCGGCACCTTTCCGTGCTGGAGGAGGCAGGGTTGATCGCCACGTCCAAGGACGGGCGGGTCCGCACCTGCGCCATCGTGCCCCAGGCTCTGGAGCCGGTGCGGACATGGCTCGATGAGCAGCGGGCCATCTGGGAAGCCCGGCTCGACCGGTTGGACGCGTTTGTGATGAACGTGATGAAGGAACGTGAAAAATGACCCGGAACCCGGCTACAGACAGCACGAGGCGAACTACGCCTGATGATGGAAGAAACCGTTTTGCGACGCTGACCTTCGAGAGGGACGTGGCCGCGCCGTCGTCGGTGTTGTGGGAGGCATGGACGGCGCCGGCCGCGCGGGCAATCTGGGCCGCGCCCACGCCCTCGGCCACCGTGGAATTTCTGGAGGCCGACACCAGGGTTGGCGGACGCGAAGTCTCGCTCTGCAAGGTCGAGGGTCAGCCGGACATCCGCTGCGAATGCGGCTGGCTGGAATTGCAGCCGGCGGTGCGCAGCGTGAACTACGAGGTGGTTTCCTGCGGTGGCGTGACGCAATCGGCAGCGCTGGTGACGGCGGATATCTCCGGCACGGACGCGCGCAGCCGGCTGGTCGTGACGGTGCAGCTTTCCTCGCTGGCCGAGGATATGGAGGCCGGCTACCGACAGGGCTTCGACGCAGGGCTGAACAATCTCGCCGGGGTTGCCGAGCGGACCATGGTGCTGCAGCGGGTCATACGGGCGCCGCGATCCATCGTATGGGGTGCGTGGATGAACCCCGAGACGCTGCCGCAATGGTGGGGGCCGGACGGATTTTCCTGCCGGACGAAGAGGATCGACCTGCGGACGGGCGGCGAATGGGTCTTCGACATGATCGCGCCCGACGGCACGGTCTTCCCGAACCACCATCTCTACAGCGAGGTCCGGCCGGAGGAGAGGATCGGCTATACGTTGCTATGGGGCGAGAACGGGCCGAAACATGCCGACGCCTGGGCCTCGTTCGAGGATCAGGACGGTGCGACGAAGGTGACGATGGGCATGGTGTTCAGCACGGCTGCCGAGTTCCAGGAGGCGAAGGGCTTCGGTGCGGTGGAACTGGGGCTGCAAACCCTGGGCAAGCTGGAGCGCTTCGTCACATCCCGCTGAGCTTCCCATCGGTTCGAAATGGGCTTGCCGAAATGGAAGGACCACTTTCTCGCAGCAAGCACCAGCGGCGCGTGTATGACGTGGCTTTTTGTTCTCGGGCAGCTTTGCCGTGTAGGCCCCATGCCTCCATTGCGGCACCGATCTCCTCTTCGGCGCACGCGTTGCGGCCTCACGCGAGGGAAATGTGAGGATGGATGAATGACCGGCGTCGCTTCGTTTCAGGCAATCGCGACGCCGGTAGCGGTTCTCAAAATCGGCGCGCCGCTTGTTGCATAGCGGAGCGCGCCGCACATGCATCCGTCCTTACAGGCTTCGGTCATGCCCCGCGCTGGCGTCCTCGCGCATTGCCAGCTCCTGCGCCTTCGGCACGGACAGCCACAGCGCCAGCATGAAGCCCGCCGCGCCGCCGAGCAGCTTGCCGAGCATCAGCGGCAGGATGATCGTCGGCTGGAAGTTGGCCGTGAAGGCGAGATGGTCGCCGAAGGTGAAGGCCGCGCACACCGCGAAGGCGATGGCGAGAACCTTGTCCTTCGCCTGCATCCTGCCGACCAGCCGGTACATGGCGAGGATGTTGGCGCTGGCCGCCAGCAGCCCGGCCGCGCCTTCCGGCGACACGCCGATGCGCGAGCCGAGCGCCTGCATCGGTCCGGCGAGATACTTGGTCAGAAGGTAGACCATCGGGAACGCCCCGGCCAGCATGATGCCGATATAGCCGGCGATCTCCAGCGCGCGGAACTGGTCCTGCTCGTCGGCGATGATCGGGTCGAAACCCCAGGCGCCGAACGCCCAGGTGAAGAAGCCGGTGAAATATTCGACGATGGAGGCGACCAGCACCAGGGTGATGCCGGCATACATGATACGCCCGAACCACAGGAAGCCGTTGATCATGGCGTCGGGCACGAAGCGCAGACCGAGCGCGATGGCGACGCAGAACACGATCAGCGGGAACAGGTTGCGCAGGATGTCGCCGATGCCCATCGCCACCTCGTGGCTGGCCGCCGCCGTGGTCGAGACCTCGGGACGCACCTCGAGTCCGGTCAGCGCGATGAGCGAGGCGGCGATGAACACGCCGACCGGGACGCTCAGGATGCCCGACATGATGCCGAGGGCCATGTATTTGTGGTCGGACTTGTCGAGCATCGCCAGACCGACCGGTATGGAGAAGATGATGGTGGCGCCCGACATGAAGCTGACGATGGTGGCGACCATCCAGGCGTCGCGCGAGCCCGCCAGCGCGTCGGCGAGCTGATAGCCGCCCATGTCGCCGGCGATCAGCGCCGTCGCCGCGATCGAGGGGTCGGCGCCCACCGCCGCGAACAGCGGCCCGGCGGCGAAGCGGATGAATTCCGACAGGTAGGGGATCGCGGCCATGATGCCGGCGACCGGAATGAAGATCGGGCCGATGGCGTGCAGGCCCTCGACGAACTCCTTGCCCAGCCCGCTTTCGGGATTGCGGATCGAGGCGATCGCGCCGGCGACGGCGCATATCATGATGATGTAGATGATGTAGGTGCCGATTGAAGCCATCTGCCTTCCTCCCGTTTGCGCGCGATGCGCGCGGCCTGTTTGCGCGCGGCAAGCGCGTCGGCGCGGCGTCCGCGATCAGCTCTTCACGCGTTCTCCCTGCGGATCGTAGAGCGGCGCCATGTGGATCGTCGCGGCGACGCGCTCGTTCGCCACGACGAGTTCGTAAGTTCCGGACGACAGGAACGCGTCGTCCACCCCCTTCCCGTTGCGCACGTAGCCGTAGCCGATCGGCCGGCCGAGCGTGTAGCCGAAGCCGCCGCTGGTGAGGTAGCCGACCGGCTCGCCGTCGCGCAGGATGGTCTCGCGGCCGAGGAGCACGACGTCGGGATCGGCGGTAACGAAGCCCGCGAGCCGCTTGGCAAGCGGACGGGCGGCGGCGGCCTCGCACGCCTCGCGGCCGATGAAGGGCGTGCCCTGCTTCAGCTTTACGGCCCAGCCCAGTCCGGCCTCGAACGGGTTGTCGTTGGGGGTGATGTCGGAGCCCCAGGCGCGGTAGCCCTTCTCCAGCCGCAGCGACTCGATGGCGCGGTAGCCGGTGGGCCGGATGCCGTGCGGTGCGCCCGCAGCCATCAGCGCGTCGAACACGTCGCCGGTGCCTTCGATGGGCACGTGCAGCTCCCCGCCCAGCTCGCCGACATAGGTGACGCGCAGCGCCCGCACAGGATGGCCGGCGACCACGATCTCCCGGACGCCGCCGAACGGGAAGGCGGCGTTGCCGACATCGGCCTCGGTGACGGCGGCGAGCACGTCGCGCGCCCTCGGCCCCATCAGCGACAGCGTGCCGAACCGCTCGGTGACGTCGGAGAGGCGGGCATCGCCGCCGACGGGAAGATGTTCCTCGATCCAGGCGAAGTCGTGGGTGCGCGAGCCGGTGCCGGTGACGATGTAGAAGCGGTCCTCGGCAAGGCGCGCCACCGTCAGGTCGCACTCGATGCCGCCGCGCGTGTTGAGGATCTGGGTATAGGTCAGCCGCCCGACCGGCCTGGCGACAGTGTTGGCGCAGATCGTCTCCAGCGCCGCTGCGGCGTCGCGGCCGGCAAGCTCGTATTTGGCGAAGGACGACTGGTCGAAGACCCCGACCGCCTCGCGCACGGCGGCATGCTCCTCGCCGACCGGGCCGAACCAGTTCTGCCGCCCCATCGAGTAGACGTCCCTCGGCTCCACACCCTCCGGCGCGAACCAGTTCGGCCGCTCCCAGCCGAGCTTGGAGCCGAACACGGCGCGATGGCGCTTCAGCCTGTCGTAGAGCGGCGAGACGATGCGCGGCCGCCCGCTCTCGTACTCCTCGTGCGGGAAGGCGACGGTGTAGTGCTTGCCGTAGGCTTCCAGCGTTCGCTTCTCGACCCAGGCGCGGTCGCGGTGCAGGCCGGAGAAGCGCCTGATGTCGACCACCCACAGGTCGAGCGGCGCCTCGCCGCGCACCACCCATTCGGCCAGCACCCAGCCGGCGCCGCCGCCCGAGGCGATGCCGAAGGCGTTGAAGCCGGCGCCGACGAACATGTTGGCGCATTCGGGCGCGCGGCCGAGAATGAAGTTGCCGTCGGGCGTGAAGCTCTCGGGGCCGTTGATCATCTGCTTGACGCCGACGTCGGCGAGCGCCGGCACCCGGGCGATGGCCTGCGTCAGATGCTGCTCGAAATGGTCGTAGTCGTCGTCGAAGAGCTGGAACTCCCACCGGTCGGGCACGTCGCCGCCGGGCAGGCCCGTCACCCAGGACTGCGGGTTGGGCTCGTAGCCGCCCATGACGAGCCCGCCGACCTCCTCCTTGAAATAGGTGCGCCGGTCGGGGTCGCGGATCGTCGGGGCGTCGGACGACAGCCCCTCGATCTTCTCGGTGACGATGTATTGGTGTTTGACCGGATGCAGCGGCACCGACACGCCGACCATCGCGCCGATCTGGCGCGCCCACTGGCCGCCGCAGTTGACCACGCTCTCGCAGGCGATGCGGCCCTGGCTGGTCTCCACCGCCGTGATGCGGTTGCCGTCCATGACGAAGCCGGTGACGCGCACGCCCTCGTAGAGCCGCGCGCCGTGCATGCGCGCGCCCTTGGCCAGCGACTGGGTGATGTCGGAGGGGCTGGCCTGGCCGTCGGTCGGCAGCCACGACGCGCCGATCAGGTCCGACGTGTCCATCAGCGGCCACATCCGCTTCACCTCGTCGGGGCCGACGAGATGCATTTCCATGCCGAAGCTGCGCGCCGTGGTGGCGAGCCGGCGGAACTCGGTCCAGCGGTCCCGGGTGGTGGCGAGCCGCAGGCACCCCGTCATCTTCCAGCCGGTCTCGAGGCCGGTCTCCTCGTGCAGCCGCTTGTAGAGCTCGACCGAATATTTCAGCACCCGCGTGATCGAGGCCGACGAGCGCAACTGGCCGATCAGCCCGGCCGCGTGCCAGGTCGAGCCGGAGGTGATCCTGCCCTGCTCCAGCAGCACCACCTCGGCCTTGTGGTCGCGCGCCAGATGATAGGCCGTCGAGCAGCCGATGATGCCGCCGCCGATGACGACGATCCGGGCGTGGGTGGGCAGGGT
>JACZJD010000347.1 GCA_014860725.1 Aquamicrobium sp. | reverse complement strand
CTTCTCGACGCGCTCGCCGGCCGCATCGCCGACAATGCGGAAGCGCTCGCCCGCACCATCGCCGGCGAGGTCGGCAAGACCCTCGCCGAGGCGCGCAACGAGGTGCGCCGGGCGCAGAACACGCTGAGGCTGTCGGGCGACGCCGGCACCTTCCTCGACGGCGAGGTGCTGCATTGCGCCATCGTCGCCGGCGGGGCGGACCGCCGCGCCGTCGTCACCTACGAGCCGGTCGGCGTCGTCGGCGCGATCACGCCGTTCAACTATCCGCTCAACCTCCTCTGCCACAAGCTCGGCCCGGCCATCGCCGCCGGCAATGCGGTGGTGGCGAAGCCGTCGCCGAAGGCGCCGCTCGCCGCAGCGAGGCTGGCGGAGCTGGCGCTGGAGGCCGGCTTCCCGGACCATCTCTTCCAGGTGGTGCATGGAGGGGCCGATGCGGCGCTGGCGCTGGCGCGCGCGCCCATCGATCTTCTGAGCTTCACCGGCGGGCCGGCGGCAGGCCGCGCGCTCAAGGCGGCGAGCGGGCTGGTACGCTGCCTGATGGAGCTCGGCGGCAACGATCCGCTGTTCGTGCTGCCCGACGCCGACCTCGACCGCGCCGTCGCCACGGCCATCGCCCACCGCTTCGAGATCGCCGGGCAGAGCTGCGCGGCGGTGAAGAAGCTCTACCTGCACGAGGACATCGCGGAGGCGTTCGTGGAGCGGCTGGTGCCGGCGGTGAAGGCGGTGCGCACCGGCGATCCGCTCTCCGAGACGACCGACATGGGGCCGGTGATCGACGAGCAGGCGGCCGAGGTCGTCGTCGAGCGCATCGCCGCCACGCTTGCCGGTGGGGCGCGGCTTCTCGCCGGCGGCCGGCGCGAGCGCGCCATGGTCGAGCCGACGGTGATCGCCGGCGTCGAGCCGGACGCGCCGGTGATCGCCGACGAGACCTTCGGTCCGGTCATCGCGATGCGCACCTTCCGCGATGCGGGGCGGGCCATCGAGGAGGTCAACGCCGGGGCCTACGGGCTTCAGGCCGGCGTGTTCACCAACGACCATGCGATCGTCAAGCAGTTCAGCCGCGAGCTCGACGTCGGCGGCGTCATGATCAACGAGGGGCCGGATTTCCGCGCCGAACACGTGCCCTTCGGCGGCATCAAGATGAGTGGTCTCGGCCGCGAGGGCGTCCGCATCGCGATCCGCGAGATGTCGGAAACCAGAGTGGTCATCGATTGAGGAGTTTGGAAATGACGTTCGATGCAGCACGCTTCGACGGGGTGTTCACCGCGCTGGTGACGCCGTTCAAGGACGGCAAGGTCGATTTCGCCAGCTTCGAGGCGCTGGTCGAGAGGCAGATCGCGGCCGGCGTCGCCGGGCTGGTGCCGGTCGGCACCACCGGCGAGGCGGCGACGCTCAGCGACGACGAGGCCGAGGAGGTGATCCGGCGCACGGTCGCCGTCGCCGCCGGCCGCGTCGCCGTGGTGGCAGGCGCCGGCTCCAACGACAGCGAGAAGGCCGCCGCCAAGGCGCGCCGGGCCGAGAAGGCGGGAGCCGACGCGCTCCTCGTCGTCACGCCCTACTACAACAAGCCGACGCAGGCGGGGCTGCTGCGCCACTACGGCATCGTCGCGGCGGCGAGCGCGCTGCCGGTCATGCTCTACAGCGTGCCGGGGCGCTGCGGCATCGAGATCGCGGCCGAGACCTGCGCGACGCTCAGGGAGCGGCATGCCGGCATCGTCGCGATCAAGGAGGCGGGCGGCTCGGTCGAGCGCGTTACGCGCATCCGCCGGCTGTGCGGCGCGGATTTCGTGGTCCATTGCGGCGACGACGCCCTGACGCTGCCCTTCCTCGCGGCGGGTGCGGCCGGCGTCACCAGCGTCGTCTCCAACTACGCGCCGCGCGAGGTGGTGGCGATGGTGAAGGCATGGCGGGCGGGCGACGCGGCCCGGGCGCTCAAGCTGCACGAGCACCTGTTCGACTTGGCCGAAGGCATGTTCATCGAGGCCAATCCGGGGCCGGTCAAGGCGGCGCTGGCGATGGAAGGGCTGGCCGCGCCGACGATGCGCGCGCCGATGGCGGCGATGGAGCCGGAGAACGAGACCCGGCTCGCCGGCATCCTCGAACGCTTCCGCGCCCGCTCGGCCCTCTTCCAAGAAATGCGATAAGGTCGGGGCCAAGCCTGATATTGCGGCGCACTCCGCCGCAATCGAAGATAAGGGTAAAGCCAAAGGGAAGAAGAAGCGGCGGCGGCCGGGGCTGCACGCCGTCGCCAGAAAAGGGGAAGGCAGGAGCGCGCGGCCAGCCGCGTCCGTGCCGCATCCGGGAGATTGCGATGTACCGATGGGATTTCAACGTCGTCTGGCAGTACTGGGACCTGTTCATGTACGGCCTGTGGCTGACGGTGGTCTACACCGCCGGCTCGATCGCCTTCGGCGTCGTCATCGGGCTTTTGACCTGCGCGGCGCGGCTGTCGGGCTGGAAGATCCTGATCGCCATCGCCCGCGTCTATCAGGAGATCTTCCGCTGCACGCCGCTCCTGGTGCAGCTCCTGTGGTTCTACTACGCCTTCCCGCTTCTGGTCGGGCTGAGCATCGACAACCGGGTGGCGGCGATGCTGACGCTGTCGCTCTATGTCGGCGCGTTCTATGCCGAGATATTCCGCGGCGGCATCCTGTCGATCGACAAGGGCCAGCGCGAGGCCGCCGCCGCCATCGGCATGAGCCCGTGGCAGTCCATGACCCGCATCGTCATGCCGCAGGCCATCAAGCGCATGCTGCCGGCCTTCATCAACCAGTCGGTGATCCAGTTCAAGAACACGTCGCTGGTCTCGGTCATCTCGGTGGCCGACCTCGCCTACATGGCGGCGGTGGTCAACGGCCAGACCTACAGGCCGCTCGAATCCTACACGGTGATGGCGCTGCTCTACATCGTCGTCCTGGTGCCGCTGACCCAGATCGCTGACTGGATCGAGAAGCGCCTGAGGGTGAGCGACTGAGCATGGAAAGGGAGATCGAGGCCATGGCCGACAACACCGCAGGCGCCGGCGAGGCGCTGCTCGAAGCCCGCAAGGTGCGCAAATCCTACGGGGCGCTCGACGTGCTCAAGGGCGTCGACCTGTCGCTCGGGCGCGGCGAGGTGGTGGCGCTGATCGGGCCGTCCGGCTCGGGCAAGTCGACGCTGATCCGCTGCCTCAACATGCTGGAGGTGCCGACGGGCGGCGAGGTGCTGTTCCGCGGCGGCAAGGTGGGGCGCAAGTTCCGCGACGCCCCGGGGCTGACCGGCTTCGGCACGCTGCGCCGCCATGTCGGCATGGTGTTCCAGCACTTCAACCTCTTCCCGCACAAGACGGTGCTGGAGAACGTCACCGAGGGGCCCATCGTCGTGTGCAAGACGCCGAAGGCCGAGGCGCAGGAGCTGGCGCTCGACCTTCTGGCGCAGGTGGGCCTCGCCGACAAGCGCGCCGCCTATCCGGCGCATCTTTCCGGCGGCCAGAAGCAGCGCGTGGCCATCGCCCGCGCGCTCGCCATGCGGCCGGAGGCGCTGCTGCTCGACGAGGTGACGAGCGCGCTCGATCCCGAGCTGGTCGGCGAGGTGCTGGCGGTGATCCGCCGGCTGGCCGATGCGGGCATGACCATGGCCATCGTCACCCACGAGATGGCCTTCGCCGCCGACGTCGCCGACCGCGTCGTCTTCCTCGACCAGGGCACCATCGCGGTCGAGGGTGCGCCCGACGAGACCATCCGAAACCCGGCGAACGAGCGGCTGAAGGCGTTCGTGTCGCGCTTCAACAACTGAGATGGTGATGAACGACGCCGCAGGTACGCCCGCCGCAACCAGGGTGGCGATCGTCGGCGCGGGCCGGGTCGGCCTCGCGCTCGCCGACATGCTGCGGGCCGGCGGCGGCTACAGCGTGCTCGTCGCCGACTGCACCGAGGAGGCA
>JACZJD010000048.1 GCA_014860725.1 Aquamicrobium sp. | reverse complement strand
TCCGCGCCCTCGGCCATGAGGGCCCTGAGCGCGGCGGCGTCCGCCGGCCGGCGGATCGCCGAACGCAGCGGCAGCACGCGGCCGCGGTCGATGTCGCGGGTGAAGGCAGCGACATAGTCGTCGGCCGGGTCGAGCACGATGTCGGCCGGCCGGCCGACCTGCGCGAAGCGGCCGTCCTTCATCACGGCGACGTGGTTGCCCAGCGTCAGCGCCTCGTTCAGGTCGTGGGTGATGAAGATGATGGTGGTGCGGTACTGGCGCTGCAACTCGATCAGCTCGCCCTGCATGTCGCGCCGGATCAGCGGGTCGAGCGCGGAGAACGGCTCGTCCATCAGAAGGATTTCCGGGTCGAGCGCCAGCGCCCGGGCGAGACCGACGCGCTGCTGCATGCCGCCGGACAGGTCGGACGGGTAGCGGTCGGCCCAGTCGGCGAGGCCGACGCTCGCCAGCGTCTTCAGAGCCTTGGCGCGGCGCTCGGGCTTCGGCTGGCCGCGCATCTTCAGCCCGTACTCGACATTCTCGGCCACGGTGCGGTGCGGCAGGAGTGCGAAATGCTGGAAGACCATGGTGATCTTCTCCAGCCGCAGCGCCCGCAGCCGCTCCTCCGAGGCGGTGACGATGTCCTCGCCGTCGATCTCGATGCTGCCGCGGGTCGGCTCCTGCAGCCGGTTCAGGCAGCGCACCAGCGTCGACTTGCCCGAGCCCGAGAGGCCCATCACGACGAAGATCTCGCCGGCATCGACCGAGAACGAGACGTCGTTGACGGCGAGCACCGAACCGGTGCGTTCCAGGATCTCGGCCTTGCTGGCGCCGGCGCGGGCGAGCTCCAGCGCTTCCGCGGAGTTGGCCCCGAACGCCTTCGACAGGCCGCGCACCTCGATCCGCCTGGCCTCGGGGCCGTCTTCAGCGGTGCGAGCTGCCCGCACGCCGTGCATCAGGAAGAACCCCCGATGGCAAGATGGGGGGCGGGAAGATGGGGCGCGGCCGGGCGGACGTGCCGGGCCGGAGGCGGACCGGCCGTCCCGAGCGCACCTGTCGCGGCGTTGCGCATCCTTCCTCCACCCCTCTTCGTGCCCCCTTGCTTTGCGGAGGGGCTTGCCGGCGGGCGTCGTCGCCCGTTCTGGAAGTCATGATTTCAAGCACCGAGCCGGCTTGTAAACTGCACCGCCACGAATGCGGTGCATGACCTGAGGTAATGCCACCGGCGACGGGCGGCCCGGCTGACGGGCAGGCGTCAGATCGGCGGCAACTCACCCGTCTCGGTGCGAATCCAGCGCATGAAGGCCTCGACCTGCGGCCTGGCGGCATGGTCGTGCTTCAGCACCACGTAATAGGCCTCGCGCGTGCGCAGCGACTCGGCCGAGACGCGCACGAGCTGGTTGGAGCGGATCAGGTCGTGCACCAGCCGGTTCCAGCCGAGCGCGATGCCCTCGCCGCGCATCGCGGCGTGGATGGCGTCGGTGTAGAAATTGCAGCTCAGCGTGATGTTGCGCGCCGCGCCGCTGTAGCCGAAGGCGGAGAGCCAGCGCTCCCAGCCGGTCCAGGACGGGTCCTGCGAGTCGCTGGCGATGAGGTTGTGGCGGGCGAGGTCGGCGACGCAGTCGGGCGAGCCGTGGCGCTCGAGATAGTCGGGGCTGCACACGGGAAAGACGTCGTCGCTGAACAGCGCCACGGCCTTGCCGTCCGGCCAGCCGCCCTCGCCGTAGCGGATGGCGACGTCGATGTCCTCGCGCAGCAGGTTCACGGCGCTGTCCTGGGTGACGATCTTGAGCTTGACCTCGGGGTTGGTGCGGCGGAAGTCGAAGATCTTCGGCAGCAGCCAGAAATGCGAGAACGCGACCGAGGCGGCGATGACCAGCTCGCCCGGCTTCTTCTCGTCGGCGATGGCCTGCACCGTGCGGGCGATGATGCCGAGCGCCTCGGACATCGACTTCGACAAAGTGTGGCCGCGCTCGGTCAGCTCGATCGAGCGGTGCAGCCGGCGGAACAGCGAGAAGCCCAGCGTCGCCTCCAGCGCCTGCACCTGACGGCTGACGGCGGCCTGGGTGATGCCGAGCTCCGAGGCCGCCCGGGTGAAGCTCGCCTGCCTGGCGGCGGCCTCGAACACCACCAGCGAGGTCATGGACGGAAGCTGACGGCGGAATCCAGACATGAGCCTGCCTCATGCGTAACGTGTGAAAAAGTGACGTTGACGCTGTTATCGCATAACGGATGCTCATGCGCAGCGGCTTTTGCCGACCATCGCTGTCGCAAACGGGAAAGGGCCTCGTCATGGATGTCGCCGCCAAGACGGAGAGCACGACGGAGAGCAGCGCGGCCCGCCGCCGCGAGCGCGGCGGGCGCACCGCGAGGCGCGAGCAGCGCACCCACCCCTCGCAGGGGCTCGGCCGGCCCTATATCGTGCGCAACATCCCCACCTACGACGTGCTGTCGGAGGAGAACCTCGTCCGCATCGAGCAGACGGCCGATCGCATCCTCGAGGAGATCGGCATCGAGTTCCGCGACGACCCCGTGGCCATCGAGCACTGGAAGCGGGCCGGCGCCAAGGTGGACGGCGTGCTGGTGCGCTTCGAGAAGGGCCTTTTGCGCGATATCCTCAAGACCGCGCCGGCAAGCTTCACCCAGCATGCGCCCAACCCGGCGCGCTCGGTGGAGATCGGCGGCAGATCGGTCGTTTTCTCGCCGGCCTACGGCTCGCCCTTCGTCATGGACCTCGACCGGGGCCGGCGCTACGGCACCATCGAGGACTTCCGCAACTTCGTGAAGCTGGCGCAGTCCTCGCCGTGGCTGCACCATTCGGGCGGCACGATCTGCGAGCCGGTGGACGTGCCGGTCAACAAGCGCCACCTCGACATGGTCTACAGCCACATCAAATATTCCGACCGCGCATTCATGGGCTCGGTGACGGCGGAGAGCCGGGCCGAGGATTCCATCGCCATGGCGCGCATCGTCTTCGGCGAGGCGTTCGCCGAGGAGAACTGCGTCATCCTCGGCAACGTCAACGTCAACTCGCCGCTGGTGTGGGACGGCACCATGACGCTGGCGCTGCGCGCCTATGCCCGCGCCAACCAGGCGGCGGTGATCGTGCCGTTCATCCTCGGCGGCGCCATGGGGCCGGTGACGAATGCCGGCGCCATCGCCCAGTCGCTGGCCGAGACCATGGCCGGCTGCGCGCTGACCCAGCTCGAGCGCCCCGGCGCGCCGGTGATCTTCGGCAACTTCCTGTCGTCGATGTCGCTGCGCTCGGGCGCGCCGACCTTCGGCACGCCAGAGCCCGCCATCGGCTCGATGGTGGTAGGCCAGCTCGCCCGCCGGCTCAACCTGCCGCTCCGGTGCTCGGGCAACTTCACCACCTCCAAGCTGCCCGACGCGCACGCCATGAACGAGGGCACGATGTCGATGCTGGCGGCCGTGCATTGCGGGGCGAACTTCATCCTGCATTCGGCCGGCTTCCTAGACGGGCTCTTGTCCATGTCCTACGAGAAGTTCGTCATGGACGCGGATTTCTGCGGCGCGCTGCACACCTATCTCGACGGGGTGAAGGTGGACGACAACCAGCTCGCGCTCGACGCCTTCCGCGAGGTCGGGCCCGGGCACCATTTCTTCGGCTGCGCCCACACCATGGCCAACTACGAGACTGCCTTCTGGGATTCCGGGATCGCCGACAACGAATCCTTCGAGAAATGGGAGGCGGCGGGCGCGACGGATGCCGCCGCACGGGCCAACAAGCGCTGGAAGCAGGCGCTGGCCGAATACGAGGCCCCGCCGCTCGACGAGGCCATGGACGAGGCGCTGCAGGACTTCATCGCACGCCGCAAGGCGGCGATGGAGGATGCGTGGTATTGAAGACAGGGCAATCAGGAGAATGGGCAGGAGAACGGGCAGGAACGCGATGACTGCGACCGGCGATCCCCTCCTTCAACCCTACCGGCTCAGGCACCTGACGCTGAAGAACCGCGTCATGTCGACCAGCCACGAGCCGGCCTATTCCAAGGACGGCATGCCGAAGGCGCGCTACCGGCTCTACCACGCCGAGAAGGCGCGCGGCGGCATGGCGCTGACCATGACGGCGGGCTCGGCCATCGTGTCGCGCGACAGCCCGGCCGCCTTCGGCAACCTGCACGCCTGGCGCGACGAGATCGTGCCATGGTTGCGGGAGCTCGCCGACGCCTGCCACGAGCACGACTGCAAGGTGATGATTCAGCTCACGCATCTGGGCCGCCGAACGGGGTGGAACAAGGCCGACTGGCTGCCGGTGCTGGCGCCGTCGGCGGTGCGCGAGCCGGCGCACCGCGCCTTCCCCAAGGCGGCCGAGGACTGGGACATCGACCGCATCGTCGCCGACTATGCCACTGCGGCCCAGCGCATGCAGGCGGCCGGGCTCGACGGCATCGAGTTCGAGGCCTACGGCCATCTGATGGATTCGTTCTGGTCGCCGGCCACCAACCGCCGCGACGACGAATACAACGGCTCGCTCGACGACCGGCTGCGCTTCACCTGGCGCGTCATCGACGCGGTGCGCAAGGCCGTCGGCGACGGGTTCGTCATCGGCATCCGCATGGTCGCCGACGAGGACATGGCGACCGGCCTGTCGCGCGAGGAGGGCGTCGAGATCGCGCGGCGGCTGGCGCAGTCGGGCAAGTTCGACTTCCTCAACATCATCCGCGGCACCATCGAGACCGACGCGGCGCTGACCCGCGTCATCCCGATTTCCGGCATGCGCTCGGCGCCGCATCTCGACTTCGCCGGCGAGGTGCGGGCGGCGACCGGCTTCCCGGTGTTTCACGCCGCGCGCATCTCGGACGTGGCGACGGCCCGCCATGCCATCGCCAGCGGCAAGCTCGACATGGTCGGCCTGACGCGGCCGCACATCGCCGACCCGCACATCGTCGCCAAGGTGATGGCCGGCGAGGAGCACCGCATCCGGCCCTGCGTCGGCGCCACCTATTGCCTCGACCGCATCTACGAGGGCGGCGAGGCGCTGTGCATCCACAATGCCGCGACCGGCCGCGAGGCGATGATCCCGCACGTGATCTCCCGCGCCGTCGGGCCGCTGAAGAAGGTGGTCGTCGTGGGGGCCGGCCCGGCCGGGCTGGAGGCGGCGCGCGTGGCCGCCGAGCGCGGCCACTCCGTGACCGTGCTGGAGGC
>JACZJD010000346.1 GCA_014860725.1 Aquamicrobium sp. | reverse complement strand
GCTTCAAGGGCGCCAACCCCTACAAGCAGGCCTACCGGCGCGGCGTGAAGCTGATCGGCGCCACGGCGCACTACGTCACCGCCGACCTCGACGAAGGCCCGATCATCGAGCAGGACACGGTGCGCGTCAGCCACGCGCAGAGCCCGGAGGACTACGTCTCGCTCGGCCGCGACGTCGAGAGCCTGGTGCTCGGCCGCGCCGTCCACGCCCACATCCACCACCGCGTGTTCCTGAACGGCGGCCGCACCATCGTCTTCCCGCCCAGCCCCGGCAGCTACGCCTCCGACCGCATGGGCTGACTCACACCCGGCGGACGGGCGCGGAATATCGCGCGACGAGGACGTCGACGGTCAGCAGCGTGATGCCTTCCACGATGGACTGCGCGATCAGGATGCGGTCGAACGAGTCGCGGTGGATCGGCGGCAGCCCGTCGACCGCGACGGCGTGCTCGCCGGTGACGGGCAGCTCGACATAGCCGTTGTCGATGAGGCCGCGCCGCAGCAGGCGGGGATCGACGGTGAAGTCCGCCCGGCCCAGCCCGCGCTTGATCGCGACTTCCCACAGGCTCGCGGCGCTGAAGAGCAGCTCGTTCTCCGCGTTCTCGATCGCGAGCAGCGCGGCGGCCGGCAGCCGCTCCGGCTCGCCCGCCGCCCACAGCAGCAAGTGCGTGTCGAGAAGCAGCTTCATCTGTCGCCGCCACCGAACAGGGCCTCGATCTCGTCCGCGCCCATGCGGTCGAAATCGTCCGGCACGGAGAACTGCCCGGCCATGAAGCCGAGCCGGCGCGCCGGCGCCGTCTCGTCGGCCTCGACCGCCACCACCTTGACCATCGGCCGGCCGGCCTTGGCGATGATGAACGGCTCGCCCTTCGCCGCCTGCTCGACCAGCCGCGACAGGTGGGTCTTTGCCTCGTGGATGTTGACCGACCGCATCGGAGTCCCCTGAACTTAGTTCAATAAACTTAGTTCAATAGGAACCGATCTTCAAGCCCGCCGCTCAGAACAGGAAGTAGCGCTGCGCCATCGGCAGCACGGTCGCGGGCTCGCAGGTCAGAAGCACGCCGTCGGCGCGCACCTCGTAGGTCTCGGGATCGACCTCGATGTGCGGCGTGGCGTCGTTGAGGCGCATCGCCTTCTTGCCGATGCCGCCGCGCGTGTTCTCGACCGCCACCATCTCCTTGTCGACGCCGAGGCGCTGGCGCAGGCCGCCGTCGAGCGCGGCCTGCGACACGAAGGTGACGGAGGACGCGGCCGCCGCCTTGCCGAAGGCGCCGAACATCGGCCGGTAGTGCATGGGCTGCGGCGTCGGGATCGAGGCGTTGGGGTCGCCCATGGGTGCTGCCGCGATGGTGCCGCCGACCAGCACCATCTCCGGCTTGACGCCGAAGAAGGCCGGCTTCCACAGCACGAGGTCGGCGCGCTTGCCGACCTCGACCGAGCCGATCTCGCGCGACACGCCCTGCGCCACGGCCGGGTTGATGGTGTATTTTGCGATGTAGCGGCGGACGCGCAGATTGTCGTTGTCGCCGGTCTCCTCCGGCAGCCGGCCGCGCTGGCGCTTCATCTTGTCGGCGGTCTGCCAGGTGCGGATGATGACCTCGCCGACGCGGCCCATGGCCTGGCTGTCCGACGAGATGATCGAGAAGGCGCCGATGTCGTGCAGGATGTCCTCGGCCGCGATGGTCTCCTTGCGGATGCGGCTTTCGGCGAAGGCCACGTCCTCGGGGATCGAGGCGTCGAGATGGTGGCACACCATCAGCATGTCGAGATGCTCGGCAATGGTGTTGACCGTGTAGGGCCGCGTCGGGTTGGTGGACGACGGGATGACGTTGGCGAAGCCCGCCACCTTGATGATGTCGGGCACATGGCCGCCGCCCGCGCCCTCGGTGTGGTAGGCGTGGATGGTGCGGCCCTTGAAGGCCGCCAGCGTGTCCTCCACGAAGCCCGACTCGTTCAGCGTGTCGGTGTGGATCATCACCTGCACGTCGAGGTCGTCGGCGACGGAGAGGCAGTTGTCGATCGCCGCCGGCGTCGTGCCCCAGTCCTCGTGCAGCTTGAGCGCGCAGGCCCCGCCCAGCACCATCTCCACCAGCGGCCCGGGCAGCGAGGCGTTGCCCTTGCCGGCGAGCCCGATGTTCATCGGGAAGGCGTCGAAGGACTGGATCATGCGGCCGAGATGGAAGCTGCCCGGCGTGCAGGTGGTGGCGAGCGTGCCGTGCGCCGGCCCGGTGCCGCCGCCGAGCATCGCCGTCAGCCCCGACATCAGCGCCTCCTCGATCTGCTGCGGGCAGATGAAGTGGATGTGGGTGTCGAAGCCGCCGGCCGTCAGGATGCGGCCCTCGCCGGCGACGATCTCCGTGCCGGGGCCGATGACGATGGTGACGCCGGCTTGCGTGTCCGGGTTGCCGGCCTTGCCGATGCCGGCGATGCGGCCATCGCGCAGGCCGACATCGGCCTTGTAGATGCCGGTGTGGTCGACGATCAGCGCGTTGGTGACGACGGTGTCGGCCGCGCCCTCGGCGCGGGTGGCCTGGCTCTGGCCCATGCCGTCGCGGATGACCTTGCCGCCGCCGAACTTCACCTCCTCGCCATGGACGGTGAAGTCCTTTTCGACCTCGATGAACAGCTCGGTGTCGGCCAGCCGTACCCTGTCGCCCGTGGTCGGGCCGTACATGTCGGCATAGGCGGCGCGCGAAATTCGTGCGGGCATGGCTTGCTATCCTGCTGTTGGCGCGGGCGGGGAAAAATCGCGAAACAATCGCGCGACTCGCGCGTTGGCCCCATTGGAACCCATGTCCTGAACGCGCATGAACGGAAGGGAGACCGCTCCTTGATCACCACCCACGCTCCGCAACGTCCGGGCCTTGTTCATCTGGCGGTGGCGCTGGCGCTGATGCTCGCCGTTGCGCCGAGAAGCCCGCTGA
>JACZJD010000345.1 GCA_014860725.1 Aquamicrobium sp. | reverse complement strand
ATGTCGGCCGGATCGTAGGAGACGGGCCGATCGTCGAAGGCGGCGAGCGCCGCCTCGATCTCGCCGAGCCGTTCGTCCACCTCGTCCGGCAGCTCGTCGGCGCCGTCATACTCCGCCTCGAGCTTGGCGTATTCGGCGTTGAGCGCGTCGATCGTCGCCTGCTCCTCGCTGGTGAGATCGATGGCGACGCCCTCCAGCGCACGCAGCCCGTGGGTGTGGCCATAGGGGAAGTCGACGGCGACCTCGATCCACTTCCAGCCCCCGGCGGCGATGGTCTCCGCCTCGGCCTTCAGCTTCTCGGCGACCAGGCCGTCTAGCAGCGTGATGTCTTCGAGCCAGCCGCCATCATCGGACTGGAACAGGTCGCGCAGCACCACGCCGCCGGCGGCCTCATAGGCGTCGAGGCCGACGAACACCGCCCGCCGGTCGGAAGCGCGCACCGTCTTCTCCGTCAGCATGCGACGGATTTGATAGGGCTCCTTCTGCCAGGAGCCGGAGATCGCCTGCCAGACCTGCTCCTGGCGGGCATGGTCGGCGGTGACGGTGAAGGCCATGAGCTGCTCGAGCGACATGCCGTCCTCGGCGTAGACGTCGAGCAAGGCCGGCGCGACCGACGCCAGGCGCAGGCGCTGCTTCACCACGTTCACACCGACGAAGAACGCCGCGGCGATGTCCTCCTCGGAGCGCCCCTTCTCGCGCAGAGCCAGGAAGGCGCGGAACTGGTCGAGCGGATGCAGCGGCGCACGCTGGATGTTCTCGGCCAGCGAATCGTCCTCACCGAGAATGTCGGTGCCCGGATCGCGGACCACGCACGGAACCGGCGCGGCCTTGGCCAAGCGCTTCTGCTTCACCAGCAGCTCGAGCGCGCGGTAGCGCCGGCCGCCGGCCGGGATCTCGAACATGCCGGTCTCGACGCCCTCGGCGTCGAGGACCGGTCGGACGTTCAGGCCCTGGAGCAGCGTGCGCCGGGCGATGTCTTCGGCCAGCTCCTCGATCGAGACGCCGGCCTTCACGCGCCGGACGTTCGACTGGCTCAGCACCAGCTTGTTGAAGGGAATGTCGCGCGAGGACGACAGGGTGATCTTCTGAACGGCAGTAGCCATGGGAGTAGTCTCCGCGGCGGGCGGCCAAGAGACTCTCTCTCGACCTCCAACCCGCCGCGAAAACCGGCGCAGCCCTCTTCCTCTCGGCGGACCGCGCCGCAAGCCGACGAACCAGAAAGCACGAAGCCGGAAGTCCGCCTTCCCGCTTTTCCGGATTTCCGGGCATTCACACCCCGGACATGAGGACGCGCAGCCGGATCGATTCCGACGCAGGCGCGTCGCTAACGACCGCTGGTGTGAGGAGACCCAGCATCATGCCGCCTCCTGTGCTGTGGTGTCGGCGCTCTGGGTGTCGGGCAGGAAGCCGAGGATCCAGTCCGCGGCTTTGCTGGCCTGTGAGGCGGCGCGGACGACGGCGCGGTTGTCCTCGCGCAGTACCTCGAGCCAGGAGCCGATATAGTCAGCGTGGCGCACGGTCGGGACGATGCCGAGCGAAGCACAGCAGAAGGCGGCGTTCATCTCCGCCACCAGCTCCTCGAACGCATACTTCCTGCTGCCGAACACGCCGCCGAGATCGCGGCCGAGACGGGACGGATGGCCGCTGGCGTGCCCCAGCTCGTGCAGGGCCGTGCGGTGCCAGTTGATCGGCTCGAAATAGGCCTGCGGCGGGGGGACCATGACGAAGTCCGGGCCTGATCGAACCCAGGGTCGAGGCGCTGATCCGCGCGACCGGCGTCGACTTCCGCATCGGCGGCAACCTCAGCCGGCAGGTTTTCGCATTGGGCGGCGTTGAAGACGGTGAACCGCTTCAGGAA
>JACZJD010000047.1 GCA_014860725.1 Aquamicrobium sp. | reverse complement strand
GAAGTTCCTCGGCCTGTTCGTGCCGCACGGCGTGCCGGGTGTCCTGGTGCCGCTCGTCGTGGCGATCGAGGTGATCTCGTTCCTGTCGCGCCCGATCAGCCTCTCGGTCCGTCTCTTCGCCAACATGCTGGCGGGCCACATTACGCTCAAGGTGTTCGCCGGCTTCGTGGTGTCGCTGGCCTCGTTCGGCGCGCTGGGCGTCGCCGGCGCGGTCCTGCCGCTCATCATGACGATCGCGCTGACCGGCCTCGAGTTCCTCGTCGCCTTCCTGCAGGCCTACGTCTTCGCGGTCCTGACCTGCATGTACCTCAACGACGCGCTGCACCCGTCGCACTGACGGGGGCCGCGCACCTTTCACCGGCGGGTCCCCCCGCCTCCAGAGAAAACCCGGATACCTAAATTCCATCGAAGGAGTTCTACAATGGAAGCTGAAGCAGCGAAGTTCATCGGCGCCGGCATCGCCACCCTCGGCATGGGCGGCGCGGGCATCGGCCTGGGCCACATTTTCGGCAACTACCTCGCCGGCGCGCTGCGCAACCCGTCGGCCGCCGACGGCCAGTTCGGCCGCCTGATCTTCGGCTTCGCGGTGACGGAAGCGCTCGGCATCTTCTCGCTGCTCGTCGCGCTGCTCCTGCTGTTCGCCGTCTGAGCCGCAAGCCGCACAGGCCGGCCGCGTCCGTGCGGCCGGCTGTTCTCTAGACAGGGGTAGTCCATGTTCATGGCGCCTGCATTCGCGCAGGAGACCGAAGCGGGACAGGATGCGGAGGCGCTCGCGCCCGAGACGCATTCCGAGGTCGGTGTCGAGCATGACGCCGGCGGCGTTTTCCCGCCCTTCGATTCCTCGACCTTTCCCTCGCAGCTCCTGTGGCTGGCGATTACTTTCGGCCTCTTCTACCTCTTCCTGAAGAAGGTGGTGCTGCCGCGCATCAGCGGCATCCTCGAGGTGCGCAGCGATCGCATCGCGCAGGATCTCGACCAGGCCGCCCGCATGAAGGAGGAGGCCGACGCCGCAGTCGCCGCCTACGAGCAGGAGCTGGCCGACGCCCGGGCCCGCGCCAACGCCATCGGTCAGGAGGCGCGCGACGGCGCCAAGGCCAAGGCCGAGGCCGAGCGCAAGAAGGTGGAAGCCTCGCTCGAGGGCAGGCTTTCCGAGGCCGAGGCCCGCATCGCGCTCATCAAGGACGCCGCCATGCGCGACGTCGGCAAGATCGCCGAAGACACCGCCGGCGCCATCGTGCGCCAGCTCGTCGGGTCGGACGCCGACAAGGCGGCCGTGTCCGCGGCGGTGAAGGCGGCGAGGGGGTAGACATGGACGCCACGTTCTGGGCCCTCGTCGGCCTCATCCTCTTCATCGCCGTGGTCGTCTATTTCGGCGCGCCGGGCATGATTAACAAGTCGCTCGACGCCCGCGCCGAACGCATCCGTCATGACCTCGACGAGGCGCGGCGCCTGCGCGACGAGGCCCAGCAGCTGCTGGCCGAGTATCAGCGCAAGCACAAGGAAGCCGAGCAGGAGGCGGGCGACATCGTCGCCGCCGCCAAGCGCGAGGCCGACGTGCTGGTCGCCGAGGCCAAGCAGAAGACCGAGGACTATGTCGCGCGCCGCACCGCGCTGGCCGAGCAGAAGATCGCGCAGGCCGAGCGGGACGCCGTCGCCGAGGTGCGCGGCCGCGCCGTCGACATCGCCGTCGAGGCCGCCGGCCGGCTGCTCGCCGACAAGGTCGACGCCGGCACGAACGCGACGCTGTTCAAGTCGGCGGTGGCCGAGGTCAAGGCCAAGCTCAACTGAGCCGCACGGCCGGCTCCGCAACCGAACAGGGAACGCCGCCTCCGGGCGGCGTTTTTTTGCGGAGACCGCCGGCAGCATGACAGAGGGCCCTGAAGGCGATGCGGGTTCTGAACCAGCTTCTCCATCGGCCCGGACCTGCGTCCCTGCCCGAGCATGCGTCCTTGCGCAGCCTTGGAAAAAACTATCAGGCCCTGAAGGGGGCGAAGGAGAGGCGGTGCAGCCGCGAGGCGGGGCCGTGCACGGTGATGGCCATCCTGTGCCTGACGGTGGCGTAGCCCATGTGGATCTCGAAGCCGTAGCGGGCGTCGCACAGGCCCGTCCGCATCATCATCCTGTCGCGAACCACCTTGGCCACGATCGAGGCCGCCGCGATCGACTGCGAGCGCTGGTCGCCCTTCACCACCGCGCGGCCCAGGCAGCGAAGGCCCGGCGGCACGTCGCGCCCGTCCGCGAGCACCATGCGCGGCGGTATCGACAGCCCGGCGACCGCCCGCCGCATCGCCTCGAGGCTCGCCTTGCGGATGTCCCCGGCGTCGATGGATGCCGCGCAGAGCGAGGCGAAGGAAACGGCGAGCGCCCGCTCGAGAATGTCCGCAAAGACCGCCTCGCGGGCGGCCGCTGCGGTCATCCTCGATCCCGACGACATTCCCGACGGGCTCGACGATTCGAAGCGTCTCGAAGCGGCCGCCACCGGCCCGGCGAGCGGCCCGCGCCCGGCCTCGTCCGTGCCCGCGACCGGCCATGCCCCCTCCCGCCTCGCCGACAGCTCCAGCGAGAAGTCGGGCCGGACGGGCAGGTCGAAAAGAAGGGGAGAATCGGGGCTCGTGCGAGACATGGTGCGGCAATGCTCGCATCGACCCCGATTCTCCGCAAGACCTTCCCTGTTCCTGGGGCGGGGCAGGGAAGGCGACCGACCGGCTCATGGGGACAGGAAAGCCGGAC
The DNA here is from genome assembly GCA_014860725.1 of Aquamicrobium sp. The sequence goes on along the minus strand of JACZJD010000047.1, from coordinate 4,577 downwards.
GGGATCTTTTTTGGGGCGCCGCCGCGCAACAGGCGTGCCGCCCTCGAACTGCGGTTGCCGCAAGGCCGTGCCGATGGCCCGAACCGTTGCGGCCTGCCGCAACGCGGGGGACGACCCCTCGCGTCGCGGCCGGAGTGCCGGCTAAAGCAGCGTGAGCTGCTCGCCGGCTATCCCCGGCGGCTTGAACAGGTCGTGGCGCAGCCGCCGCCTCTCGACGTTGAGGCCGAGCCGCTTGGCCGCGATCTCGAAGCGGCGGCCGATCTGCCAGGCATAGGGGCCGCTTCCCTTCATCCGCTTGCCCCATTCGGCGTCGTAGTCCTTGCCGCCGCGCATCGAGCGAATGAGCGACATCACGTGGCGGTAGCGGTCGGGATAGTGGCGCAGCAGCCAGTCCTTGAAGATGGGCGCCACCTCCAGCGGCAGGCGCAAGAGGACATAGCCCGCCTCGCGCGCGCCTGCTGCATAACCGGATTCGAGGATGCGTTCGATCTCCTGGTCGTTGAGCGCCGGCACGATGGGCGCGGCCATCACCGACACGGGAATGCCGGCCTCCGCCAGCGCCCGCATCGCCTCCAGCCGCCTCGGTGGCGTCGAGGCGCGCGGCTCCATGGTCCGCGCCAGCGTCCGGTCGAGCGTGGTCACGGACAGGGCCACCTTCACCAGCCCCTTGCCGGCCATGCGCGACAGGATGTCGATGTCGCGCGTCACCAGCGCCGATTTGGTGACGATGCCGACCGGGTGGTTGTGCGCCTCCAGCACTTCGAGGATCTCGCGCATGATGCGCCACTGCTTCTCGACCGGCTGGTAGGGGTCGGTGTTGGTGCCGATGGCGATGGTCTTCGGCTCGTAGCCGGGCTTGGCCAGCTCGCGCTCCAGAAGGCGCGGCGCGTCGGGCTTGGCGAACAGCCTGGCCTCGAAGTCCAGCCCCGGCGACAGCCCCATATAGGCATGGGTCGGCCGCGCGAAGCAGTAGACGCAGCCGTGCTCGCAGCCGCGATAGGGGTTGATCGAGCGGTCGAAACCGATGTCGGGGGAATCGTTGCGGGTGATGATGGTGCGCGGCCGCTCCACCTGCACCTGCGTCTTGAACGGCGGCAGCTCCTCGAGGCTGCTCCAGCCGTCGTCGAACACGTGGCGCGAGACCGGCTCGTAGCGGCCGGACGGGTTGACGCCCGCGCCGCGTCCGCGCCGGCGGTCGAAGCCGACGCGCAGGCCGCTCTCCTCGATCACCGCATTGGCGAGCGGTGCGCCGCCGCCGGCGAAGGCGGCCATGTCTGCTTGTCTGATCGGTTCCATCCGGGTCTCCACGGCCTCGCGGGCGACTCGCCTTTAATGAAATTATTCCTATCGCCGAAATGAGAACAAATCAAGAACTAAAATGCGCGGCCGATATCCGCGGCGGGAAAGTCGCCGTGAGCGTCGATGGCCGGGGAGAGTCTTTAGGTCAGGCCGACTTGCCGCCGCCGCGCTTCAGGTGCTCGTCGAGCCGCGGCATGATCTCCACGAAGTTGCACGGCATGTGGCGGTAGTCGAACTGCGGCTGAAGGATGTGGTCCCAGGCGTCGCGGCAGGCGCCGGGCGAGCCGGGCAGGGCGAAGACGAAGGTGGTGCCGACCACGCCGGCCGTCGCCCGCGACTGGATCGTCGACGTGCCGATCTTGTCGTAGGAGATGCGGTGGAACACCTGCGAGAAGCCGTCCATGCGCTTGTCGAACAGCGGCTCGACGGCTTCCGGCGTCACGTCGCGGCCCGTGAAGCCGGTGCCGCCGGTGGCAAGCACGGCGTCCACGGCCGGGTCCGCCGCCCAGCGCCGCACCACGGCGCGGATCGCCTCGACGTCGTCGGTGACGATCTCGCGTGCCACCAGCCTGTGGCCGGCGGCCTCGATGCGCTCCGCGAGCGTGCGGCCCGACTTGTCGTCTTCGAGGGTGCGGGTGTCCGAGACGGCCAGCACGGCGAAGCCGACGGGCAGGAACGGGCGGGTTTCGTCAGTGTGGGCCATCGGCTTGCCTCTCGCTGTCCGTGGTCTTGGTCGCTGCGATGTACCACGACGGATGCGCGGCGGCGATGGCCGCCGCCGCCTGCGCGGCGTCCTGTCGCGAGGGGAAGAGCCCGAAGCACGTCGCGCCCGAGCCGGACATGCGGACAAGTGCGGCGCCGCCGTCCCGAAGCGCCGAAAGGCAGGACGCGATTTCCGGCGCGACCGAGACGGCCGGCGCTTCGAGGTCGTTGCGCGTGGTTTCCAGCCAGTTGGTGAACGCCGTGAAATCCGGCGCCGCCGGCAGGGCGGGAAGCGGCGGGTTGTCGCGCCGTCCGAGCGCCCCGAACACCGCCGGCGTCGCCACGGCGACCCCCGGATTGACGAGCACCATGTGGAGATGCGGCAGGCCCGCCACCGGCGTCAGCGCCTCGCCGATGCCTTGCGCCACGAGCGGCCCGGCGGCAAGGCACATCGGCAGGTCCGCCCCGAGGGGCAGCGCGGCCGCGGCGAGTTTGTCCGCGGAGAGGTCGAGGCCCCACAGCCGGACGAGCGCGCGCAACGCGGCCGCGGCATCGCTCGACCCGCCGCCGATGCCCGACGCCACCGGCAGGTTCTTTTCGAGCGCGATCGCGACCGGAAAGGCCCGCTCGCCCGCCAGCGCGCGCAACATGTCGCGCGCCCTGAGGACGAGGTTGGCGCCGTCCGTCGGCACGGTCTGCGCAAACGGGCCGCAGACGGCGAAGGCGTCCTGCGCCGCCGGGCGGACGGTGACGCGGTCCGCGGCTTCGGCGAACACGACCAGCGTGTCGAGGAGATGGTAGCCGTCGTGCCGGCGTCCGGTCACGTGCAGCGCAAGGTTCACCTTGGCCGGTGCGCTCTCGGTGATCGTCTCGGCCATGGGGACGGCGGCCCGGTCCTTGCAGGTTCGTCCTTCGGGATCAGTCCTTGAGGAGGTGGTATTCGCCGGTCCGCGGGTCCTTGACCAGCGTGCCGTGCGAGCCGGCCCGCCGCTCCGCCTCGGTGCGCCGCGCCTTGGCCGTCACGCGCTCGGCCTCGCGGATGAACGCGCGATAGCCGAACCAGGCGGCCACGCCGAGCACGGCGAAGAAGATGAGCTGCGGCATGTCCGGTCCTCCTTGCTGCGACGGTGCGACGGGTTGCTGCCTTCTGTCGAATTTAGAGCCTTTTCGCCCGGCGTCAAAGCCCGAAACGGGCCCACAGGGCGCGTTCCTGCGCCGCATCCGCCAGCCCGTCGGCGGCGGACGCCGCGATCTCGGCGCCCTTCGAGCCGAACAGGCCGAGGCGGCGGCCGAACAGGCCGCGCGGCGCAGTGACGAGCTGGAGCTTCGTCTTCTCGCCGTAGCGCTCCTTGAGAAAGGCGCGCATGTCGCCCAGCGCATCGACGAGGCCGAGCTCCAGCCCCTTCCTTCCCGTCCAGAACAGGCCGGTGAACAGGTCGGGGTCGTCGGCGAGCCTGGCACCGCGCCGCTCCCTGACCAGCTCGATGAAGGTGTCGTGGATCTCGAGCTGGAGCGCCTTCAGCCGCTCGACGTCCTCCTTCTTCTCGGGCTGGAACGGGTCGAGGATCGACTTGTTCTGCCCGGCCGTGTGCACGCGCCGCTCGACGCCGATCTTCTTGAGGAGAGCCGGGAAGCCGAAGCCGGCCGACACCACGCCGATCGAGCCGACGATGGAGGAGGGGTCGGCGACGATCTCGTCGCCGGCAATCGCGATCATGTAGCCGCCGGAGGCCGCGACGTCCTCGACGAAGACGAGGACGCGCTTGTTCTTCTCCGCCGCAAGGTCGCGGATGCGCTTGTAGATCAGGCGCGACTGCACCGGCGAACCGCCGGGCGAATTGACGGAGATGGCGACGGCCGGCGCATCCTTGAAGGCGAACGCCTTCTCGATCATCCCGGCCGTGGCGGCGAGCGACAGGCTCGGCCGGAACTGGTTGCCGCCGGCCATGATCGCGCCGTGCAGGCGGATGACGGGAATGGTGACGGCGCCGGAGCGGTAGGCGGCGGGAAGCAGGCGGCTGAAAAGTCGTCTCACGGCGGGCGGTTCTCCATCGAAGCATGTGACCCGAAGAAGGAACGCGGCTCTGCCGCCCGCCCCGGGCCGTTTCCATGTAGGCATTCGCCGCCGCCGCGCAATGCCGCCGCCGGCGAAACCGCCCGCGGGCCGCCGATTTGTCAGTCGCCGAAGAGCGTGGCGCGGCCGTTGATCGCCGCCTCCGCCCTTGCCGAGAAGCGGCCGGTTTCTGCATCGTCGTGGAGGACGAGCGGCGGCAGGAGGGAAAGCCCGGCGCGCGAGCCGCGCACGGCGCGCAGGAGAATGCGGATCGCCGGCGCATCCGGGCGCGGGTGGACGGGAAGGATGCGCGTATCGCCGAAGCGGCCCTCGAGCGCGGCGAGGATTTCGCCGAGCGACTGCGGCCGCGCGATCAGCGCCAGCCCGCCGCGCGGCTTGAGAATGGCGCTCGCCGTGCGCAGCCAGCGCCCGAACATGCCGTCCTCCATGACATGGGCCGTGCGGCGCAGCGCATCGGGCGAGGCGCGGTCCGCCGCCTCGTTGAAAGGCGGGTTCATCAGCA
>JACZJD010000344.1 GCA_014860725.1 Aquamicrobium sp. | reverse complement strand
GGCCGCGCTCGACGCCTTCAACAAGGCGGTTCTATCTGTACCCGAGATCGAGCAGTGCCACATGATCGCGGCGAGCTTCGACTATCTGCTCAAGGTGCGCACGAAGGACATCGCCGCCTATCGCCGGGTGCTGGGCGAGCGCATCTCGGCCCTGCCGCACGTGGCACAGACCTCGACCTATGTGGCGATGGAGACGGTGAAGGACAGATAGGGCGGGCGCGTTCGTGCGCCCTGCCCTTTTCCGTTCGGTGCGTCAGTCGATGTCGGCGATCGGTTGGCCGGCGCCGCCCTCGCTGCGCTGGGAGAGCGCCGCTTCCATGAACTCGTCCAGCTCGCCGTCGAGAACGTCGGAGGGGCTCGTGCTTTCGACGCCGGTGCGCAGGTCCTTCACCAGCTGATAGGGCTGGAGGACGTAGGAGCGGATCTGGTGGCCCCAGCCGATGTCGGTCTTCGACGCCTCGGTGGCGCTGGCCGCGGCCTCGCGCTTCTTCAGCTCGTCCTCGTAGAGGCGCGAGCGCAGCATCTCCCACGCCTTGGCGCGGTTCTTGTGCTGCGAGCGTTCGGCCTGGCAGGCGACGACGATGCCGGTGGCGAGGTGCGTGATGCGCACGGCCGAATCCGTGGTGTTGACGTGCTGGCCGCCCGCGCCGGACGCGCGGTAGGTGTCGATGCGCACGTCGGATTCCGACACCGCGATATCGATGGAGTCGTCCACCACCGGGTAGACCCAGATCGAGGCGAAGGAGGTGTGGCGGCGGGCGTTGGAATCGAAGGGCGAGATGCGCACCAGCCGGTGCACGCCCGATTCCGTCTTCAGCCAGCCATAGGCGTTGTGCCCCTTGACGAGGATGGTCGCGGACTTGATGCCCGCCTCCTCGCCGTCGTGGACCTCCAGCACCTCGACCTTGAAGCCGCGCCGCTCGGCCCAGCGCGTATACATGCGCAGGAGCATCGAGGCCCAGTCCTGGCTCTCGGTGCCGCCGGCGCCGGCATGGACCTCGAGATAGGTGTCGTTGGCGTCGGCCTCGCCCGAGAGCAGCGTCTCGATCTGGCGGGCCTGAACCTCGGCGCGCAAGGCGCGGATCGCGGCTTCGGCATCGGAGACGACCGACTGGTCGCCCTCCTCCTCGCCCATCGCGATCAGCTCGATATTGTCGTCGAGCGCGCGGGTCAGCTCGGTGACGGCCTTGATGCCGTCCTCGAGGCCCTGCCGCTCGCGCATCAGCTTCTGCGCTTCCTGCGGGTCGTTCCAGAGGCTGGCGTCCTCGGCGCGCGCGTTCAGGTAATCAAGTCGCTTTACGGCCTGATCCCAGTCAAAGATGCCTCCTCAGCAGGCTTATGGCCTGCCTGATTTCGTCGACGAGCGTCTCGGTTTCGGCGCGCATGGCGTGCGTCGTGTCCTCACAAAGATTGAATCGGCGCGGACCATAGGGACCGCGCCGGGGGATGTAAAGAAGACAGGAAACGAAACGCGCGGGCGCCTCAGTAGAGGCCGCCGCCGCCCTGCAGGATCGCCTCGCTCGCCTGCGGCGACAGCTCGCGCGCCCGCTCGGCGGCCTGGATCTCGTCCATGCCGATGACCCAGTAGCTGTCGGCCGGGCCGGTGCCGGGCTTGAAGGCCTCGACGATGGCGCCGCCCGCGCCGGCCTCGGCCTGCATGCCGGTCTTGCGGTCGACCGCGATCATGCGCATGCCCTCGGGGACGCGGAACTCCACCGGCCGCGTGTCCTTGAGCACGTCGGCCATGAACTCCTTGAAGATCGGCGCGGCGAGGCCGCCGCCGGTCGAGCCCTTGCCCATCGGCGTCGGCTTGTCGTAGCCCATGTAGAGGCCGACGACGAGGTCCGGCGTGTAGCCGACGAACCAGGCGTCCTTCTCCTCGTTGGTGGTGCCGGTCTTGCCGGCGATGGGGCGGCCGAGCTCGGCGAGGGTGACGGCGGTGCCGCGCTGGACGACGCCTTCCATCATCGAGGTGATCTGGTATGCCGTCATCGGGTCGAGCACCTGCTCGGCGTCGTTGACGAGCTGCGGCTCGGCCTGTCCCTGCCAGGCCGTGGCGTTGCAGCCCTCGCAGCCGCGCTGGTCGTGCTTGAAGACGGTCTTGCCGTAGCGGTCCTGGATGCGGTCGATCAGCGACGGCACGATGTGCTTGCCGCCATTGGCCATGATCGCATAGGCCGAGACCATGCGCATGACGGTCGTCTCGCCCGAGCCGAGCGACATGGCGAGGACCGGCATCATCTTGTCGTAGACGCCGAAGCGCTCGGCATATTCGGCGACGAGGTTCATGCCCATGTCGTTGGCGAGGCGCACGGTCATCAGGTTTCGCGAGCGCTCGATGCCGGCGCGCAGCGTCGAGGGGCCGGCCGCGCCGCCGCCGTAGTTCTTCGGCTCCCACACCTGATTGCCGATGCGGATCGAGATCGGCGCGTCGAGCACCACGGAAGCGGGCGTGTAGCCGTTGTCGAGCGCGGCGGCGTAGACGATCGGCTTGAACGACGAGCCTGGCTGCCGCCACGCCTGCGTCGCGCGGTTGAACTCCGACTGCGAGAAGGAGAAGCCGCCGACCATGGCCAGCACGCGGCCGGTATGCGGATCCATGGCGACCATGCCGCCGGAAACCTCCGGCACCTGGCGCAGGAGCCAGCCGTCACCCTCGCCTTCCTTCTTCTCGACGAAGACGACGTCGCCGGGCTTCAGCACCTCGGCCGGGGAATCGGCCTTGACGCGGCGGCCCTCGACGGTGTGGCGCAGCGCCCAGCTCATGTCGTCTGCGGCGACGAAGGCGGTCTCGCGCTCGGCCGACAGCGCGCCGGAGACCTCGCGGCCGGGCTGGAGGCCGATCCGCAGGCCGTCCTTGCCGGATTCGAGGACGACCGCCAGCCGCCACTCCGGCACGTCGGAAAGCCGCGGCACCTCGCCCAGCGGCACGCCCCAGTCGCCCGAGACGTCGACGGTGGTGACGGGGCCGCGATAGCCGCGCAGCGTGTCGTATTTCAGCAGGCCGTGCTGCAGCGCCTTGCGCGCCTTGACCTGCATGACCGGGTCGAGCGTGGTGCGCACCGAAAGGCCGCCCTCGTAGAGCGCATCCTCGCCATAGCGGGCGATGATGGCGCGGCGCACCTCCTCGGTGAAATACTCGCCGGCGAAGAGATAGGTGCCGCTGCGGCGCGGATTGACCCCGAGCGGCAGCGCCTTGTGCTTCTCCGCCTCCTCCGGCTCGACATAGCCGTTGGCGACCATCTGGTCGATCACCCAGTTGCGGCGCTCGATGGCGCGCTCGGTCTGGCGGAAGGGATGGTAGTTGGACGGGCCCTTGGGCAGCGCCGCGAGATAGGCAACCTCCGGCACGGTGAGCTCGTTCACCGACTTGTCGAAATAGGTCAGCGCGGCGCCGGCGATGCCGTAGGCGCCGAGGCTGAAGAAGATCTCGTTGAGATAAAGCTCGAGGATGCGGTCCTTGGAGTAAGCCTGCTCGATGCGGAACGACAGGAGCATCTCGCGCACCTTGCGGTCGATGGTCTGGTCCGACGAGAGCAGGAAGTTCTTCGCCACCTGCTGCGTGATGGTCGAGGCGCCGACGGGGCGGCGGCCGGAACCGAGGTTCTGGACATTGGTGATGACGGCGCGGGCGAGACCCGTCAGGTCGATGCCGGGATGATGGTAGAAGTTCTTGTCTTCCGCGGAGAGGAAGGCGGCCTTGACGCGGTCGGGGATGGCCTGGATCGGCAGGTAGAGGCGGCGCTCGCGCGCGAACTCGCCCATCAGCGAGCCGTCGGAGGCATGGACGCGGGTCGTCACCGGCGGCTCGTAGCGGGCGAGGACTTCGTAGTCGGGCAGATCCTTGCCGAGCGAGGAGACGTAGATCGCCACGCCCGCCGCCGCGACGAGCGCAAGCGCGACGCCGACGCCGAAGAAATATCCGATAAGCCGTATCATGCCCACTCCAGTTCGAGGCTCGAAGCGGCACAGCGCCAAGGCGCGCGCCCTTCTCCGTCCGCTACCCTTTTCGGTCGCCCTTGTGGGCAAATTGCGGCGGGAAAAAAGCGCCTCGTCGCGATTCCTGCAATTAAATACCGCCCGTGGCGCCGTTGCAACGAGAATGCCGCCGCGCCGGCCGGCCTCATCACCCCCC
>JACZJD010000046.1 GCA_014860725.1 Aquamicrobium sp. | reverse complement strand
GCGACACCCAGATCGCCGGCATCGTGGCGGCGCGCGGCGCGGTGCTCGCCACCCGCAACCTGAAGGATTTCGACGATCTCGACATCGCGCTCGTCGATCCCTGGACCGCCTGAGCGGCCCGTCTTCCCGCTTTCATGCGGTTCCGGGGTGGGACGATGCGAGGCACCGTCCAGCCCGGAATTTTCTTATGCCGCGACGTCGAAATGCAGCGGCTTCGCCGAATCGATGCGCGGCTCGGCGCGCAGCGCGTCGAGCACGTCCTGCGGCACCGGCGCGTCGAGATAGAACAGCGCCAGCGCGTCGCCGCCGACCTTGTCGCGGCCGAGCTGGAAGTTGGCGATGTTGACGCCGTGGCTGCCGAGGATCGTGCCCAGCAGGCCGATGATGCCGGGCACGTCCTTGTTTGTGGTGTAGAGCATGTACTCGCCGACCTCGGCGTCGAGGTTGATGCCCTTGATCTGGATGAAGCGCGGCTTGCCGTCGGAGAAGACGGTGCCGGCGATCGAGCGGGTGCGCAGCTCCGTCTTGACCGTCAGCTTGATGTAGCCGTCGAACACGCCCGACTTGTCGCGCTTGATCTCCGACAGGATCACGCCGCGCTCCTTGGCCATGATCGGGGCCGAGACCATGTTGACGTCGGCGACCTGCGGCCGGATCAGGCCGGCGAGCGCGGCGCTGGTCAGCGCGCGGGTGTTCATCTCGGCGGTGGCGCCGTCGAACAGGATCTCGACCTCCTGGATCGGCTCCTCCGTCACCTGGCCGACGAAGGCGCCCAGCACCTCGGCGAGCTTGATGAACGGCTTGAGCCGCGGCGCTTCCTCGGCGGTGATCGAGGGCATGTTGATGGCGTTCGACACCGCGCCCTTGACCAGATAGTCGGCCATCTGCTCGGCGACCTGCAGCGCGACGTTCTCCTGCGCCTCGGTGGTGGCGGCGCCGAGATGCGGCGTGCAGACGACGTTCTCCATGCCGAACAGCGGGCTTTCCGTCGCCGGCTCGACCTCGAACACGTCGATGCCCGCGCCCGCGACCTTGCCGCTCTTCAGCGCCTCGATCAGGTCGGCCTCGACGATCAGGCCGCCGCGGGCGCAGTTGATGATGCGCACGCCGTCCTTCATCCTGGCGAAGGCGTCCTTGTTGATGATGCCGCGCGTCTTGTCGGTCATCGGCGTGTGCAGGGTGATGAAGTCGGAGCGGGCGAAGATGTCGTCGAGCTCGACCTTCTCGACGCCGAGCTCCTGCGCGCGCGCCTCCGACAGGAACGGATCGTAGGCGATGACGTGCATCTTGAGGCCGATGCCGCGCATGGCGACGATGGAGCCGATGTTGCCGCAGCCGATGATGCCCAGCGTCTTGCCGGTGATCTCAACGCCCATGAAGCGGTTCTTCTCCCACTTGCCGGCATGGGTCGAGGCGTTGGCCTCCGGAAGCTGGCGGGCGACCGCGAACATCAGCGCGACGGCGTGCTCGGCGGTGGTGATCGAGTTGCCGAACGGCGTGTTCATGACGATGATGCCGCGGCGCGAGGCGGCCGGGATGTCGACGTTGTCGACGCCGATGCCGGCGCGGCCGATCACCTTCAGCTTGGTGGCGGCGGCGATCACCTTCTCCGTCACCTTGGTCGCGGAGCGGATGGCGAGGCCGTCATACTGGCCGATCACCTCGAGGAGCTTCTCCTTGTCCTTGCCGAGATCGGGCAGGTAGTCTACCTCGACGCCGCGATCCTTGAAGATCTGGACGGCGGTGGGGGAAAGCTTGTCGGAAACGAGCACGCGGGGCGCCATGATGGCCTCCTTCGTCATCAGTTCTGGTCGTTTGCGGAAAGGAAGGGGCCGCCGCCGGGGCGGCCCCGAACGGGTCAGGCAGCGGCCTTGAGTGCGGCCTTCTGCGTGGCGAAGGCCCAGTCGAGCCACGGGCCGAGCGCCTCGATGTCGGCGGTCTCGACCGTGGCGCCGGCCCAGATGCGCAGGCCGGGGGGCGCGTCGCGATAGGCGCCGATGTCGAAGGCCACGCCTTCCTTGTCGAGCAGGGAAGCGACACCCTTGGCGAAGGCGGCCTGCGCGTCCTTGTCGAGCGCGGCGATCTCCGGATCGACGATCGACAGGCAGACCGAGGTGTTCGAGCGCGTCGCCGGATCGACCGCGAGGTTGGCCAGCCAGCCGCTTTTCTGCACATAGGCGTCGAGCGCGGCGAAATTGGCGTCGGCGCGGGCGATCAGCCCGTCGAGGCCGCCCACCGACTGCGCCCATTCGAGCGCGTCGATATAGTCCTCGACGCAGAGCATCGACGGGGTGTTGATGGTCTCGCCCTTGAAGATGCCCTCGATCAGCTTGCCGCCCTTGGTCATGCGGAAGATCTTGGGCAGCGGCCATGCAGGCGTGTAGCTCTCCAGCCGCTCGACGGCGCGGGGAGAAAGGATCAGCATGCCGTGCGCGGCCTCGCCGCCCAGCACCTTCTGCCAGGAGAAGGTGACGACGTCGAGCTTGGCAAAGTCGAGCCGCTGCGCGAAGGCCGCCGAGGTGGCGTCGCAGATGGTCAGGCCCTCGCGGTCGGCGGGGATGAAGTCGGCGTTCGGCACGCGCACGCCCGAGGTGGTGCCGTTCCAGGTGAAGACGACGTCGCGCGAGAAGTCGATCTGCGAAAGGTCCGGCAGCCGGCCGTAGTCGGCCTCGATTCTGCGCACGTCGGGCAGCTTGAGCTGCTTGACGACATCGGTGATCCAGCCCGCGCCGAAGCTCTCCCAGGCGACGGTGTCGACGCCGCGGGCGCCGAGCAGCGACCACAGTGCCATCTCGACCGCGCCGGTGTCGGAGGCCGGCACGATGCCGATGCGCCAGCCGGCCGGAACCTGCAGCACCTCGCGCGTCAGCTCGATGGCGCGCTCCAGCTTGGCCTTGCCGACCTTGGCACGGTGCGAGCGGCCGAGCGGGGCATCGGAAAGCGCCTCAAGCGACCATCCGGGACGCTTGGCGCAGGGACCAGAAGAGAAATTGGGATTTGCCGGACGCAGGTCCGGCTTCGGAAAAGTCGTCATAGCGGTTCTACCCTCTCAGATAGCACGCCCCTCGGTGGGGAGGGGTGGCCCGCCGCGGCAATTACGCCGATGCGCGGAAAAGCGCAAGAGGCAAAAACGAGGCGGCCGCTCCCTCGGCGTGAGCACGCTCCACGACCTCGACCGCGACTGGCCCGCTGTCGACAGCCGCACCATCCGCCGGGTGAAGCCCACCTTCCGGCTCGCCGTCCTCAGCGGCGCGAGTCGGCGCTATACATCCTCGGCGGCGCCCTCACCGCCTTCCTGCACATGCCCGCAGAAGCGTAAGCATATGCTTACGTAAATTTGCACCGCAACATCGGCATGGCCGCGCTTGCGGTTTCGCGCTGCCGTGGCACGCTGGCCGTGCCGCGCGGCGACATTCCGGCGGCGGTGTAATCCCGGCTACTGAGGCGCGGAGGCGAATTCGCTATGGCTGATCCCGACAAGAACAGCGAAGCAGGTCGAAGCGGAGCCGCGGAGGAGGCGGATGCGATGACCATCCACGACGTTCCCCTCGTCCAGCCGCCGATCGTGCCGTGGATCAGCTTCCGCGACCAGCGCTGCTGGGAGGCGGTGCTGCATCTCGGGCGCAAGGTGGCGTGGAAGGCGGACACCGTCATCCAGCGGCCGGAGGACGAGGTCTCCGGCATCTTCCTGCTGCGCTCGGGCACGATCAAGGTTGCGGCCGCGAGCCCGGGCGGGCTGCAGCGGACATTGTGGCTGATGGGCGAGGGCTCGGTACTCGGCGAGGCGGCGATGTTCGGCCGGCATCCCTACATGCACGAGATCGTGGCGACCGAGGACTGCGTCGCATACGAGTTCTCGCGCGCGACGGTGATGGACACGCTGCTCGTGCAGCATCCGCAGGTGAGCGCCGCGCTCCTCTCCAACATGGCGGCCAAGTGCTACATCATGTCGACGCAGGTCGAGGACACGACCTTCCTGTCGGCGACGCAGCGCCTCGGCCGCTTCCTCTACGGCGTCTGCCTGACGCGCCACTCCCGCCGCGTGCCGCTGTCGCACGCCACCATTGCCGACCTGCTCGGGCTACACCGCGTCACGGTCAGCAACGCGGTCAGCGCCATGCGCCGCGCCGGCCTGCTGGAGGAACGCACCCACGACATCGTCGTCGCCGACGTCGGGCGGCTCGCCGGCTTCATCGAGCGGGGCGCGCCGCCGATCTAGAGTTCAACGCAACCGCCGTGCGGCGCGGCCGCGCGGCCCCAACCTCCGGAAGAACGCCATGCACACGGCCTATCCAGCGGAACCCTACAAGATCAAGATGGTCGAGCCGATCGCGGTGACGACGCGCGCGGAGCGCGAGCGCTTCATCGCCGAGGCCGGCTACAACACCTTCCTGCTGCGCTCCGAGCAGTGCACCATCGACCTCCTGACCGACAGCGGCACCACGGCGATGAGCGATAGGCAGTGGGCGGGCATGATGCTGGGCGACGAGGCCTATGCCGGCAGCCGCAATTTCCTGCACCTGCAGCAGGTGGTGCGCGACTATTACGGCTTCCGCCACATCGTGCCGACGCATCAGGGCCGCGGCGCGGAGAACCTGCTGTCGATGATCATGATCAGGCCCGGCGACTTCGTGCCCGGCAACATGTATTTCACCACCACCCGCGCGCATCAGGAGCGCAACGGCGCGACCTTCGTCGACATCATCGTCGCCGAGGCGCACGACTCGCAGTTCGAGGCGCCGTTCAAGGGCAATGTCGACCTCGCGAAGCTGGAACGGCTGATCGCCGAGGTCGGTGCCGAGCGCATCCCCTATGTCTGCCTCGCCGTGACCGTGAACCTCGCCGGCGGCCAGCCGGTGAGCATGGAGAATATGCGCACTGTGGCCGCGCTGTGCCGCCGCCACGGCATCAAGGTGATGTACGACGCCACGCGCTGCGTCGAGAACGCCTATTTCATCAAGACCCGCGAGCCGGGCTACGAGGACGTCAGCATCGCCGACATCCTCAAGGAGATGATGTCCTATGCCGACGGCTGCACCATGAGCGGCAAGAAGGACTGCCTCGTCAACATCGGCGGCTTCCTGTGCATGAACGACGACGAGCTCTACCAGAAGGCGAGCGAGCTGGTGGTGCTGTTCGAGGGCATGCCCTCCTATGGCGGGCTCGCCGGCCGCGACATGGAGGCGATGGCGCGCGGCATCGTCGAGTCGGTGGACTACGCCTATATCCACCACCGCGTCTCGCAGTGCCGCTACCTCGCCGACAGGCTGCGGGCTGCGGGCGTGCCGGTGGTCAGGCCGACGGGCGGCCATGCCGTGTTTATCGACGCCGGCGCCTTCCTGCCGCACATCCCGCAGGACCTGTTCCCGGCGCAGGCGCTGGCGGCGGCGCTCTTCGTGGAAGGCGGCGTGCGCGCCATGGAGCGCGGCATCGTCTCGGCCGGGCGCAACCGCGAGACCGGCGACCACCACCGCCCGAAGCTGGAGCTGGTGCGGCTGACCATCCCGCGCCGGGTCTACACCTACAGCCATCTCGACGCCGTCGCCGACGCCTGCATTCGCCTCTACGAGCGGCGCGGGGAGATCGGCGGGCTGGAGATGGTCTACGAGCCGAAGGTGCTGCGCTTCTTCACCGCGCGCTTCCGGCCGCTCGCGCCGGCTCAGCCGCGCAGGGTGCTCGACGCCGCGGCGACCGAGAAGGCGCACAGCACGATGGCCGCCGCCTTGTAGGCGTAGGGCCGCGCCGGCCGCGGCAGCAGCGATCCCATGGTCAGCCAGGCCGCGCCCGCGAGGCTCGACAGGGCGATGAACGTCGCGAGGCCGAGGGCCTGCCGCTCGCGCATCAGCTCCGGGATCAGGATGGTGCCGACCAGCATCGCCTTGGGGTTGAGGATGGTGGTGACGAAGACGCGGCGCAGCGCCGTCAGATGCGCCGCCGCGTCGACCTGCACCGGCTGCCGCCACAGCCGCACGGCCGAGACGAGCAGCCACACTGCCGCCGCCGTCTTCAGCGCCGGCATCACGAAGGCGACCCCGGACAGATAGGCCGTCAGCAGGAGGAAGGCGCCGATGGCGAGCGCGTAGCCGGCGGCCTCGGCAAGCGGCAGCAGGACGGCGCGGCGAAAGCCCATGGCCGCGCCCGCCGCGGCAAGCAGCGTATTTGTGGGGCCGGGCATGAGCAGGACCACCAGGGCGGCGGCGACGAAACTGGCAAGCTGCATGGATCGGCTTTCACCTCGGGGACGGCGTCGCGACTATAGCGCGGGTCTCCGGCCCCGACTTGATTTTCATCAAGCCTTTCGTGCGGGACACATCGTCGCTAGAGCCTGAACGTCCAGTAGAGGCAGGCGAGCGTGGCGGCGATGAAGAGGACGAAGAACACCGTCCGCAAAAGCACGTTGCGCCGCAGCTCGTTCATGGCGAGGTGGGCGGCGACGATGGCGCCCGCGAACAGGAACTGCCAGTCGAGGAGCACCCACAGCGCGCCGCGGCTGCCGAAGGCGAAGCGGGCCGCCTGCACGCCGACGATGGTGGCGAGAAGCGCGATCGCCGTCGAATAGACGGGCGTCGCCGCGTTGGCCATGACGAAGCCCGCCGCGCGCAGCGGCAGGATCATCATCAGCACGGCGGCGAAGGAATAGATCGCGGCGAGCGGAATGAAGGTCGCGGCGCGCGCCAGCCCGTCGAGGCGCGCGGTGCCGAGCGCGCCGAAGCCGTATCCCTTGAGCTCGAGCGCGATGCCGAGCGCGGCGAGCAGGCCGGCGAGCACGGCGATCAGCACGAATGCGGCGGCGGTTCTGTTCATCGTCCATCCCCGGCTGGAATCAGCGTTCCTCCGGCATAGGCCGGTGCCGCCGCCGAGGGAAGCCCCGGTGCGCCGCCTGCCTCGCGACGGGCCGGGAAGGCGGGCCTCGATCGTTGTTTCTCCGCAATTCCGGGCGGAGAACCGCTTCACGCTTTTCCTGAGCTGGTTCAGAGAAAGGGGCGCAGCTTCAGCTCCTGGCTTTCCCAGTGGGCGAGCTCGATCAGGCCGTCGACGTCCAGCACCTCGCAGCCGCCGTCGCGCCAGCGCAGCAGCTTCTTCTCGGTCAGCCGGCGCACGGTCTTGTTGGTGTGGACGAGCGACAGGCCGAGCGTGTCGGCGACGTGCTGCTGGGTGATCGCCAGCCGCGGCACCGCGTTCTCCGACAGCAGCGCCGAGGCCCTGGCCCGGCCGACGAGGAAGGCGACGAGATAGGCGAGGCGTTCGAGGGCGCTGCGGCGGCCGATGCTGAGCAGGTTCTCGTCGAGCATGCATTCCTCGCGCGAGGCGAGCCAGGTGACGTCGTAGGCGAGCTCCGCGTGCTCGCGGTAGAGCGACATCAGCTCGCCGCGCTCGAACACGCACAGGGTCATCGGCGACAGCGTCTCGATGGAGTGCTGCATCTCGTCCATCAGCGTTCCCTGCAGGCCGACGAGGTCGCCCGGCATCACGTAGTTGACGATCTGCCGCCGCCCGTCGGGGAGGAGCTTGTAGCGGAAGCCCCAGCCGGCGAGCACGGTGTAAAGATGCGGGGTCTTGGTGCCCTCGCAGAGCACGGTCGCGCCCTTGTCGACGAACAGTTCTCCCCGCTTGAAGGACGAGATGAAGGCGAGCTCTTCCTTGTTGAAATCGCGGAACGATTCCTGCTGCCGCAGCGGGCATCGTTCACAGGGGTGCTTGCGTTCGGATTGCGCGGGTTCGTTCGCCATGACGAACCGCTAAACGCCGGCGCTGCGACAAAGGTTCACCTATGTCATTTTTAAATGACAGAACCGCCCGATCTTCCCTCTATGGCCCCAGGGAGTTCATCCCCGTCGTGTTTGTGGAGGGGCGTCCAATGCAGGATGTTTCGCTGGAAGGCTTGCGGGTCCTTGTCCTCGAGGACGAGGTGCTGATCGCGCTCGATCTGGAGCAGGCCTGCCGCGACTTCGGCGCGGCCGAGGTGATCGTCGCCCGCACCCTCGACGAGGCCGAAACCGCAGCCTCCGCCGCCTTCGACGTCGCGGTGCTCGACATCATGCTCGCCGGCCGCTCCACGGTCGAGTTCGCCGCCGGCCTGTCGGCGCGCGGCATCCCCTTCGTCTTCGCGACCGGCTACACCGACGCCGACCGTCTCATCGGCGACATGGCCGACGTCGAGATCGTCGACAAGCCGTTCTCCACCGAAGCGCTGGTCAGGGCCATCGCCACGGCAATGGAACGCCGCAGCAGCACCGTGTGATGCGGTCCTCGCCCCGGAGGCGGCGCCGGGGAGCGGTTCCGGCTATCCGCGGCGGGCCTTCCACTGGACGTATTTCGCCATCCAGCGTTCCGGCAGGGTCGGCGTGCCCGGCTCCTCCAGCTCCAGCTCGCCGCCGCCGGCGCGGTACATGTTGGCGAAGGTGTCGAGCACGCGCGCCTTGACCATGCCGCGCAGCGGCACATGCGCCATCATGCCGTAGGTCGCGGCGTGGCCGGACCGGGCCAGCGACGGGTCGGCGCGCACGGCGGCGACGGCTTCCTCGAGATCGGCGAGATAGTCCGGCACCACGGCGAGGTGCCGGGCCGTCACCATTGCGTGGATGCCGTCGGGGTTCTGCACCCGGTTCACGTTCCAGCCCTTCCGCTCCATCTGGTCGGCCACGGCGAAGATGGCGACGGCCCTGTCGCTCGCCCCGTAGGACAGGAGCGGCCCCTGCGGGCGGCCGAGCAGGCGCAGGCCGTCGATGCGCAGAATGCCGGCCTTCAGCGCCTCGACGGCCTCGGTCGTGCGCGCGGCGAGATCGCGGTAGCCGTCGATGCCGAGCTTCTGCAGCACGGCCCATGCCGCCGCATAGGCGCCGCCGGGCCGGGTGCCCAGCAGCGCCGGCGAGGCGAACACGCCGCCCGGCCAGTCCTGATAGACGAACATCTGGTGCTTCAGGAGGTCGAGATTGCGGTAGAGGATCGACGAGGCGCCCTTCGCGGCATAGCCGTATTTGTGCAGGTCGGCCGAGATCGACGTCACCCCGGGCACGCGGAAGTCCCATGCGGGCAGCTCGACCCCGTTCATCTCCATGAACGGCAGGATGAAGCCGCCGACGCAGGCATCGACGTGAAGCGGCACTCCCTTGGCTGCGGCGATCGCGCCCATCCCGGCGATGGGGTCGATGGTGCCGTGCGGATATTCGGGCGCGGAGCCGAGGATCATCACCGTGTTGCGGTCGATCATCCGCTTCAGCCGCGAGATGTCGGTGGCGTAGTCCGCCGTCATCGGCAGCAGCCGCGCCTTGACGCCGAAATATTCCGACGCCTTGAACCACGCCACATGGGCCGTGGCCGGCAGGATCATGTTGGGCCGCCGCACGCGGCGCGTCTTGCGCGCCATGTCGCGATAGGTCTTCACCGCCAGCAGGCAGCTTTCGGTGCCGCCCGAGGTCAGCACGCCGCAGGTCTCCTCGCCGCCGTGGAACAGCCCGGCCTCGATGGAGACGATCTCGCTTTCCAGCCGCTTGAGGCTGCGGAAGGCCGCCGGGTTCAGCCCGTTGGCCGAGGAATACATGCGGTAGGCGCGCGCGGCGAAATCCTCGTGCTCCTCGTCGAGGTGGTAGACGAGGCTCCAGGTCCGTCCATGCCTGTAGTCGGGATCGTCGGCGGCGAAGCCGGCGAGCTCCTCCAGCACCTGATCGGCGTTCCGGCCCCGGCCGGGCAGGCTGCGGTGGGTCATCCTCTATCCTCCCCCTATCCGCCCCGGGCCAGAAGCAGCGCGACGGCGATGCCGAGATAGTTGCCGATGGCGAAGCCGAGGATGCCCATGGTCATTCCCGACATCAGCACGGCCTGATTGCGCAGCGCCCGCGCGGCCATCGGGACGAAGGCCGGCGACAGGATCGCCGCCACCGAGGTGATGACAAAGGTGTCAGCGTCGATGCGGAGGAACCGGCAGAGCAGTGCATGCAGCGCGAGGCTGCCGAAGGTCGCGGCGAAGACGAAGACCAGGATCGACGGGTCCATCTGCGCCAGCGTGCTCAGGTCGAGCGAGGCGGCGACGGCGAAGGAGAAGACGAAGATCAGGAACATGCCGAGATGCGGCGCGACCGGGTTCTCCCGCAGGGCCGGGATCAGCGAACCGGC
>JACZJD010000343.1 GCA_014860725.1 Aquamicrobium sp. | reverse complement strand
GTATTGTTCGCACAGCGCCGCGTTCAGCCCGAGGAAGCCGCGCGGCATCGTATCGCGGCCATAGGCCGCCTCGAGCTCGGCCGCATCCTTGAGCATGCCGCGCACCTCGTCCTGGAACGCCTTCGTCCACAGATGCGGGTTCTCGAGCTTGATCTGGTTGATGACGTCGATGCCGAAGTTGAGATGGATCGACTCGTCGCGCAGGATGTACTGGTACTGCTCGGCGATGCCGACCATCTTGTTGCGCCGGCCGAGCGACAGGATCTGCGCGAAGCCGGTGTAGAACCACATGCCCTCGAACACGACGTAGAAGGCGACGAGGTCGCGCATGAAGGCCTGGTCGGTCTCCGGCGTCCCGGTCTCGAACTCCGGATCGTCGAGATGCTTGGTATAGTCGAGCGCCCACGCCGCCTTGTCGGTGATCGACGGCACCTCGCGATACATGTTGAACAGCTCGCCCTCGTCCAGCCCGAGGCTTTCGACGATGTACTGGAAGGTGTGGGTGTGGACCGCCTCCTCGAAGGCCTGCCGGAGCAGATACTGCCGGCATTCCGGGTTGGTGAGGTGGCGGTAGATGGCGAGCACGATGTTGTTGGCCACCAGCGATTCCGACGCGGCGAAGAAGCCGAGATTGCGCTTGATCATGCGTCGCTCGTCCTCGGTCAGCCCGTCCTTCGACTTCCACAGCGCGATGTCGGCCTGCATCGACACCTCGGTCGGCATCCAGTGGTTGTTGCAGCCGGCAAGGTATTTTTCCCACGCCCAGCGGTACTTGAGCGGCAGCAGCTGGTTGACGTCGGCGCGGGCGTTGATCATGCGCTTGTCGTCCACCGACACGCGCGCCGCCCCGCGTTCGATCGCGCCGAGCCCGGTGGCGTCGGCCTCGCCCTGAGGGGTCGCCCCCAGCACGATTGCGGGGTTGGCTTTGGGTTCGGACCAGTCGAGCATTTTCTTGTTCTCCATAAACTTGAGCTGTCCACGCCGCCCCTCATCCGGCCCTTCGGGCCACCTTCTCCCCGCAAACGGGGAGAAGGGATAAGCCGCGGCGCTGTGGCAGTGTCTCCTCTCCCCGTTCACGGGGAGAGGATGCCGGCAGGCAGGTGAGGGGCGGCACAGACCTGCGCGATTGTCTTTCTTCCTACTGGCACGCCTCGCATTCGGGGTCGTCGACGGCGCAGGCCTTGCCCCAGCCGGCATTGGCGTCGATGACGATGGGCGCTGCGGCGGGCGCGGCCTCGATGGTGGCGGAGACGGCGTTGAGCTTGCCGTCCGTGCCCTTGAGCGTCGATTTCTCGACATGGGTCGCCGAGCGCGAGCGCAGATAGTAGGTGGTCTTCAACCCCTTCCGCCACGCCAGACGATAGAGCTCGTCCAGCTTCTTGCCGCTCGGATTGGCGATGTAGAGGTTGAGCGACTGCGCCTGATCGATCCACTTCTGCCGGCGCGACGCCGCCTCGACCAGCCATGCCGCGTCGATCTCGAACGCCGTGGCGTAGAGCGCCTTCAAATCGTCGGGGATGCGGTCGATGGAGCCGAGCGAGCCGTCGAAATATTTCAGGTCCGACACCATCACCTCGTCCCACAGCCCGCGCGCCTTCAGATCGTGGACGAGCTGGGCGTTGACCACGGTGAAGTCGCCCGACATGTTCGATTTGACGAACAGGTTCTGGTAGGCCGGCTCGATCGACTGCGACACGCCGCAGATGTTGGAGATCGTCGCCGTCGGCGCGA
>JACZJD010000342.1 GCA_014860725.1 Aquamicrobium sp. | reverse complement strand
CGGGCGCAGGATGCGGCTGTGCCGGTCGGTCGCGGCCGACAGCCAGCCGCGGCCGATCCGCGAGGGTTGCGGGTCGTCCTCCAGCGGCGCCAGCGCCGCCCCGTCGTCCACGACCCGGTATGCCCCCCAGTGCGCGGCCGTATAGGTCATGTCGTTCCTGTCTTTTCTTTCCAATGCCGGGGCTAGAGCCGCGGATCGAGGATCACCTTGACCTGCACCTCGCCGGGCTGCGGCGTGCGGTCGAGCGCTTCCTCGAACGCCTCCAGCGGATAGACATGCGTGACGCAGGCGTCGCCGTCAATCAGCCCGCGCGCCATCAGGTCGAGCGCTGTGGCGTAGGTGAAGGGCGCGAGATGGCCGCCGAGGATGTTCAGCTCCTTGAACTCACCGAACACGTTGAGGTCGATCTCGGCCTTCTTCTTGTAGACGCCGAACACCACCAGCGTGCCGCGCTTACGGATGAGGTCGAGGCCGGTCTGGAACGCCTCGGTCCGGCCCGACGCCTCGAGGAACACGTCGGCGCCGCGGCCGCCGGTCAGGTCGCCGATGGCGGTCTTCAGCTCCGGGTCGTCGGGATGGAAGGCAAGGTCGGCGCCGAGCCGGAGGCCGAGCGCCCGCTTCTCCTCGCCCGGATTGACGAGGACGAGCGTGCGCGGGGTCTTGAGCCTCGCCGCCTGCAGCATGCCGAGGCCGATCGGCCCGGCGCCCGAGACCACGACCACGTCCCCGAACTGGATGTCGGCGCGCTCGACCCCGTGGATGGCGTTGGCCAGCGGCTCGGCATAGCAGGCCGCCTTGTCGGAGAGCGCGTCGGGAACCTTGTGGATCACGGCGTCGGCCGGATAGATCATGTATTGCGCCCAGCCGCCGTCGCGCGTCGCGCCGATCACCTCCATCGCGTCGGAAAGATGGTAGAGGCCGCGCTGGCGGAAGAAGTCGTTGCCGAGCGTGACGTTGAGCTCGGCCACGGCGCGGTCGCCGGCCCTGAGGCCGTGGCGCTCGCCCGCGCCCTCGCCCAGCTCGACCACCGTGCCGGTGAACTCGTGCCCCGGCGTGAAGGGAAAGCTGAGCTGCCACGGGCCGGTCGCGTCCCACATCGCCCGGTCGGCGGCGCAGATTCCGCTCGCGTCGACGCGCACCAGCACCTCGCCCGGCCCGGGCGCGGGCACAGGCACGTCGGCCACGAGGCGGTGCTGCCGGCCGAAGCCGAAGCAGCGCACGGCTTTCATCGTCTTTCCCATCGCGTAAGCTCCTCCGCCACGCTCTACAGCGGCCCGCCATGCGCCGTCGAGCAATCTCATTCCAAACGCCGGACGCGCGGCCGAACGCCAGACCTTGTCTTTTACATTTGCCTATTATAATTACTTTTGTAAAGCAGAGGGAGCCCCCAGATGCGCAATGTGAAACGCACCGAAGATGTGGCGCTGGGCATCCGCAGGCGGGTGTTCGAGCATACGATCCGCAACAATGGCGGCTATCTCTCGCAGGCCTGCTCGGCCGCCGAGCAGCTCGCCTGGCTCTACAACGAGGAGCTGAACCTCGGCGCGCCGACGCTGCCGATGATCCCCAAGCCCTTCGCGGGCGTGCCTTCGGCCTCCAACCCCGGCTACCACACCGGCGCCGGCTACAACGGCCCGGCCGCGCCCGAATACGACCGCCTGTTCATCGCGCCCGCCCATTACGCGCTCGTCGCCTATGCGACGCTGGTCGAGGTCGGCCGCATGGCGCCGGAGGGGCTGGAGATGTTCAACCGCGACGGCTCCTCGGTCGAGATGATCGGCGCCGAGCATTCGCCCGGCATGGAGGTGCACAACGGCACGCTCGGCATCGGCTTCTCCACCGCCGCCGGCCTCGCCTGGGGCCGCAGGCGGCGCGGCGACACCGGCCGCACCTTCGTGTTCATGTCCGACGGCGAGGTGCAGGAGGGCCAGACCTGGGAGGCGGTGCAGGCCGCCGCCTACCACCGCATCGACAACCTCCTCGCCATCATGGACGTCAACGACCAGCAATGCGACGGCGCCATGTCGTCGGTGATGGAGGTCGGCGACATCCGCCGCAAGTTCATCGAGTTCGGCGCCCACTGCGTCGAGATCGACGGCCACGACCTCGACGCCATGCGCGCGGCGGTCGCCGAGCCGCATGCGGGCAAGCCGCTGGTCATCCTCGCCCGCACCAGCCCGTTCCACGCCATGCCGATCCTGGAGGAGCGCTTCCCGCGCCTGCACTATGTGCGCTTCAAGTCCGAGGACGAGCGCGCGCGCATGAACGTCTCGATCGCCCGGTCCCTCGGCATCGAGCCGGTCGACTACGCCCACTGAAGGAGGCCGCGACATGGTCGAAATGGTGAACCGCCCCTACGCCTCCGCCTTCGAGACGTTCGCGGCCGGCAATCCCGACATCCTCTGCCTGTCGGCGGACCTGACCTCGTCCTGCGAGATCGACGGCTTCCGCGACCGCCACCCCGACCAGTTCCTGTCGATGGGCATGGCCGA
>JACZJD010000341.1 GCA_014860725.1 Aquamicrobium sp. | reverse complement strand
CGCCAGCCGAGCCCGTCCACCGCCAGGCTCAGCGGGGACTGGCCGAACACGCCGCCGGCCATGCCGAACACCTGCCCCAGCCCGGCGAACAGGGCGAAATGCCGTGCCGGCAGCCAGCGCGTCGCCAGCGCCAGCGTCCCGACCCAGCTTGCGGCCGCACCCGCGCCCGATCAGGATGCGCCCGAGATAGGCGGCCGTGACGGTGTCCGCGACGGCGAAGATCAGGTTGCCGGCGACGCAGAGGAGCGCGAAAAGGGTGAGAAGCAGGCGAGGGCCGATCCGGTCGATCATCAGCCCGACCGGAAGCTGCATCGCGGCGTAGATGTAAAAATAGCAGGCCGACAGATTGCCGAGGATGACGGCGCTGACGGCGAAATCGCGCATCAGCTCGTCGACCATCACGCTCGGCGAAACGCGCTGGAGGAAGGCGAGGAAGAAGAAGCCGGCGCCCAGACCCCAGGCAAAGAGGCCGCGCAGCGGCAGCCGGTCGGGGCGCTCCGTTCTCGCTCGGACGTCGATCTCCCCGCTGGTCATTGCGCGCCTCTCCGGTTAGGAATGAACAATCATTCAACAGACTGGGGCTGTCAATCGACGGCCTCCCGTCCGCAAAGATGCATGAGGTGGCACTTCATGGAATTTGGCAACCGGCATGGCGAGATTCGCACAAACGCCTTCGATTCACGCCGGCACCCCTGCCGGACGCGCGGCGGGAGCCGGTGATGGACAGGCGGGACGAGAGCGGCGCTTCGGTGCGGGGCGCGTTGCTGGAGCCGGCTGCGCCCGGCTTCGATCCGCAGGCGGCCGGCTGGACCGTGCATGACGAGGAACCCGGCTTCGCCGATACCATCGGGCCGATCTGGCAGTCCGGCGCGAGCGGGGCCTTTCGTCTCGGCTTCCTCGCCCGCCCCGCCCATGCCAACCGGCGCGGCGTCGTCCATGGCGGCATGGTGATGAGCTTCGCCGATCAGCTGCTGGGCGCGGTGGCGATCGAGGCCGTCGCGGGCCGGCCGCTCGCCACGGTGCAGCTCGACACCCATTTCATCGACGCCATCGCCGTCGGCGAGTTCGTGGAGGGGACCGCGCGCGTCGAGCGCCGGACGCGCTCGATGCTGTTCATGAGCGGGTCGATCTTCGTCGGCGACCGGCTGGTGGCCATGGCGCACGGCATCTGGAAGATTCTGGCGACCGCGCCGCGGCCCGGCAATCCGGACGGGGCCGGATAGCCGGTCGCGAGGCCGCATCATCCCTGTCGCGCGTGCTTGCGGAACTGCGGCGGCCGCTTCTCGCGGAACGCCCGCCCGCCCTCGCGGGATTCCTCGGTGTCGTAATAGAGGCTGAGCGCATGCATGCCGAGGCTGGCGATGCCGCGGATGCTCTCGGTGTCGGCATTGAACGAGCGCTTCGCCAGCGCCAGCGCCGTCGGGCTGCGCTCCATCAGCTCCGCGCACCAGCGGTCGACTTCCGCATCGAGCTCGTCATGCGGCACCACCGTGTTGACCAGCCCCATCGCCATCGCCTCGGCCGCGCTGTAGCGGCGGCACAGATACCAGATCTCGCGCGCCTTCTTCTCGCCGACGATGCGGGCGAGATAGGCGGTGCCGAAGCCCGGATCGACCGAGCCGACCTTGGGGCCGACCTGCCCGAACTGGGCCTTCTCCGAGGCGATGGTGAGGTCGCAGATCGTGCACAGCACGTTGCCGCCGCCGATGGCGAAGCCCTGGACGCGGGCGATGACCGGCTTGGGCACGTCGCGGATGACGGCGTGAAGCTCCTCCATCGGCAGGCCGATCGTGCCGCGTCCGTCATACTGCCCCTCGTGGGCCGACTGGTCGCCGCCGGTGCAGAACGCCTTGTCGCCCGCGCCCGCAAGCACGATGACGCCGATCGAGCGGTCCCAGCCGGCGCGCTGGAAGGCGTCGATCAGCTCCTCCACCGTGCGGCCGCGGAAGGCGTTGTAGCGGTCGGGGCGATTGATGGTGATGCGGGCGACGCCCTCCGGGCGCACCTCGTACAGGATGTCTTCGTAGTCGTGCATGCTCTTCCTCCTCCTGGCAGGTCGATAAAGGAGCAGGGCACTCATCGGCGGCCAGTGGAATGCGGACAGCGTCCGACCGGGCGGGTGAGGTCTCGTGCTTCCCGTCAAAATATATCAATGCTATGCTACAATATCAGCAATGGCAATGTATTGATGTAAACCGTCGAGGGCTTTCATGACCGTCCCGTCCCCATCGGCTTCCCGGGAGGCGCCGGCGGCCGACACGGCCGCGTCGCGGTTCGATGTGGCGAACCGCCTCTTCTTCCGGCTCTATCAGGGCTCGAATCTGATGCACAAGGTCGGCACCCGGTTCGTCGCCGGCTTCGGCGTCACGACCCAGCAATGGGCCGTCCTCGGTGCACTGTCCGGGCCGAAGGCGAGGGCCCAGGGCATGACGGTGAAGGACCTGCTCGCATTCCTTCTCGTCAGCCGCCAGAACCTGACCCCCGTGCTCGATCGGCTCGAGGAACGCGGCTGGATCGAGCGGGTGAAGGACCCCGCCGACGGCCGCAGCCGGCGCATCCGCCTCACGCCCCGCGGCGAGGAGCTGTGGGCGCGGATGCTCGACCCCATCGCCGCGTTCTACACCGAGGCGCTGAAGGAACTGAGCTTCGAGGAGCAGGTCACGCTGTTCCGGCTGCTCGACCGGCTGAAGACGACGCTGACCAGGCTGTGACGGCGCGCCGCCGGCCGCGGCCGCGTCAGTCCACGAAATAGGCCGGGTGCCGGGCGGCGAGCTTGGGCAGCGACAGGAGAATCTCGGACAGGTGCTGCCGCATCGCCTGTTCCGCCTCCTCCGGCGAGCGCCGCTCGATGGCGGCGACGATGCGCTCGTGCTGCTCGATGATGGTTTCGAGCGGCGTCGCCTCGGGCAGCGAGAGGTAGCGCACACGGTCCATCTGCGCCTTCAGCCCTTCGAGGACGCGCCATGCGTCGTCGCAATCGGCGCTGCCGGCAATCGCCTGATGGAACTTCTCGTCGAGGCGCAGGAAGGCGGCGTTGTCGCCGCCGACGGCGACGGCCCGCTGCTCGGCCACCAGCGTCCTCAGCGCGGCGATGTCGTCGTCGGTGGCCTCAAGTGCGGCCTTCCTGACGATGGCGATCTCGATGGCCTCGCGCAGGAAGCGGGCATTGCCGACCTCGCGAATGGAGATCAGCCGCACGAAGGTGCCGCGCTGCGGCCGGATCTCCACCAGCCCGCTTTCGGCGAGCTTGATGAACGCCTCGCGCACCGGCTGCCGCGACACGCCGAGCTGGCGCCCGATCTCCGCCTCCGACAGCGGATTTCCCGGCCGCAGCTGGAGCTGGACGATGGCCTGGCGCAGCGCCGCGAAGACGCGCGTGCCCATCGTCGCCTGGCGCATCATCCGGGCGCTGTCGTCGGGCAGAAGATCAAGTTCGGTCCGCATGTTCACATTGACAATCATATACTACCATTCTAGCCTACAAAAGGCTGTTCCTGAGAAATCGGATGGCTTTCAAGGGAGGAATACATGAACATCGCCTCGTTCAAGGCATTTATTGCCGCCGGGCTGGTGTCGGCCGCGATGCCGGCCCTCGCCGCGGACTACACGCTGAGCATCAACACCGCACTCACCACCAACGACCCGCTCTACAAGGGGCTGGAGGAATTCGGCCGCGCGGTCGCCGAACGGTCGGGCGGCGCGATCGAGGTCAAGCTGTTCCCGAACTCGCAGCTCGGCCCCGACGAGGACGTGCTGGAGCAGGCCCGGGCCGGCGCGCCGGTCGCGGTGGTGGTCGACGGCGGTCGGCTTGCCAACTTCGTCAACGAATTCGGCGTGCTCGGCGCGCCCTATCTCGCCTCCGGCTATGACGGCATCCGCAAGGTCGTCACCTCCGACCTGTTCGAGGAGTGGGTGCAGAAACTGCACGACGCGTCGGGCCATCAGGTCCTGTCCTTCAACTGGTGGCAGGGCGAGCGCCATCTGTGGACCGCCGGCCCCGTGCGCACGCCGGCCGACCTCGAAGGCAACCGCATGCGCACGCCCGGCGCGCCCGTCTGGGTCGAGACGGTCAAGGCCATGGGTGCGGTGCCGACGCCGATGCCCTATGCCGAGGTCTATTCGGCGCTGGAGCAGAAGGTGATCGACTCGGTCGAGGCGCAGCTTCCGGCCGGCCACGGCTCCAAGCTGTTCGAGGTGACGAAATACGTCACCAAGACCGGCCACATCAACCTCATCACCGGGCTGGTGACGAGCGCGGCGTGGTTCGACGGCCTGCCGGCGGAGCATCAGGCGACGCTGCGCGAGGAAGCGCTCAAGGCAGGCGACGTCGCCTCCTACGGCACCCGCGACATGCTGGCCGAGATCGAGAGCGAGCTGAAGGCGGCGGGCATGACCGTCGACGAGATCGACGTCACCCCGTTCCGGGAGGCGACCGCCGGCGTCTACGACACGCTCGGCTATGGCGAGCTGCGCGACACGCTCCAGGCGATCGCCGCCGACTAGCCCGTCACGTTCCGGCTGGCCCGTGCGGGCGCGCATGCACCGAGGTGCAGCGCGCGCCCCGCCTCTCCGAAAGGTGCCTCATGCTCAAGCGCCTCGCGCAACTCGAGCTGGCGATCGCGGTCGCCTTGCTCGCCGTCATCACCGGCCTCGTCTTCGTCGCGGCGATCATGCGCTTCTACGGCCACCCGCTGATCTGGTCCGTGGACATGGCGCAGCTTCTGTTCATCTGGCTGTGCTTCCTCGGCGCCAACAAGGCGATGCGCGAGAAATCGCATCTCGGCATGGAGGTGGCCGTCAAATATCTCGGCTACCGGCCGCATCTGTGGCTCCAGTTCCTGTGTGCCGTCATCGTGCTCGCCTTTCTCGCCGTCCTCGCCGTCGAGGGCTACCGGCTGACCATGCTCAACCGCGAGCGCACCTTCGGCGATTCCACCCTGTCCTATGCCTGGGTGACGGCGGCCGTGCCGGTGGGCTGCGTGCTGCTCGGCCTCTCCCTCGTCTGCAACATGATCGATGCCTGGCGCCGGCGCGGCGAGGGGGTGCTGGTCTACACCCGCACCGCCGCCGACAGGGACGCGCCGCCGCCGCTGGAGCTGTGAGATGCTGCTGATCTCCATCGTCTTCGTGGTGTTCATGGTGGCGGGCATGCCCGTCGCCTTCGCCACCGGCATCGCCGGCTTCGTCTTCTTCGTCATGGACGCCGGCATGCCGCTGTCCATCGCCGTGCAGAAGATCGCCTCGATGAGCCAGAGCTTTCCGTTGCTGGCGGTGCCGTTCTTCGTGCTCGCCGGCCACCTGATGAATGCGAGCGGCATCACCGACCGGCTGCTCAAGGTCTCGATGGTCGCGGTCGGCTGGATGTCGGGCGGGCTGGCGCAGGTCGCCATCGTGCTCTCGACGCTGATGGGCGGCGTCTCGGGCTCGGCCGTCGCCGACGCCGCGATGGAGGCGCGCATCCTCGGCCCCGCCATGCTCGCCAAAGGCTACGGCAAGGGCTATTCGGCGGCGTCCATCGCCGTGGGCTCGCTGATCACCGCGACCATCCCGCCTTCCATCGGCCTCATCCTCTACGGCTATATCGGCAACGTCTCTATCGGCCGGCTCTTCCTCGCCGGCATCATCCCCGGCTTCCTGATGATGGTGGTGGTGATGGCGACCGCCTATGTCATCGCCAAGCGCCGCGGCTATGTCGTGGCCGACACGCGCAAGCCGACCTTCTCCGCGCTCGCGCTCGCCGCATGGGAAGCCAAATGGGCGATCCTCTTTCCGGTCGCGCTGGTGCTGTCCATCCGCGGCGGCCTGTTCACCCCGTCCGAGGTCGGCTCCTTCGCGGTCGTCTATGCGCTCGCCGTCGGCTTCCTCGCCCATCGCGAGCTGACGCTGCAGAAGTGCTGGGACGCCTTCGCGCAGGCCTCGTCCGATGTCGGCCTCATCATGCTCATCATCCTGATGAGCGGCATGGTCGGCTTCGCCACCATCTACCTTCAGGTGCCGCAGAACCTCGCCGGCTGGATGCTGGCCGGCATCACCGATCCCAACATGATCGTCCTCGTCATCCTGCTGTTCCTGCTGATCGCGGGGCTGGCGCTCGAAAGCACGGTCATGGTGCTGCTGCTCACCCCGATCTTCGTGCCCATCGTGGTCAGCGTCGGCATGGACCCGGTGCATTTCGGCATCCTGATGATGTCGATCGTCACGCTGGGCGGCATGACGTGGCCGAGCGGATCGGCGATGTTCGCCGTCTGCGCGCTGATGGACGTGACGATCGAGGAGTATTCCATCGCCTCCATCCCCTTCATCGCCGCGATCTGTGCCCTGATCGCCGTCCTCGTCTTCCTGCCCGGCGTCGTGCTGTGGCTGCCGAACCTCGCATTCGGGTGACGCCATGAGGCATGTCTGGCGCTGGTTCGGTCCGGTCGACAAGGTTACGCTCGCCGATGCGCGGCAGGCGGGCGCCGAAGGAATCGTCTCGGCGCTCCACCACGTGCCGACGGGCGCGGCGTGGACGCCGGCCGAGATCGCGAAGCGGCAGGAGGAGGTGCGCCGCCTCGCCGACGGGTCGCCTTCCGGCCTCGAATGGGAGGTGGTCGAAAGCCTGCCCGTCTCCGAGGCGATCAAGACGCAGTCCGGGCCGTGGAAGGAGCATCTTGCCGGCTACCGCGCCTCGCTGGAGAACCTGGCGAAGGCCGGGCTCGAGACGATCTGTTACAACTTCATGCCGGTCTTGGACTGGACCCGCACCGACCTCGCGTGGCGCGTCGCCCATGGCGGCACGACGATGCGCTTCGACCTCGTCGATTTCGCCGCCTTCGACATCCACATCTTCGCCCGTCCCGGCGCGGCGGAGAGCTTTCCGCCGGCCGTGGCCGGCGAAGCGGCGCGCCGCTTCGCCGCCATGGGCGAGGAAAGGCGCGGGCAGCTTGCAGCCAACGTCAATGCCGGCCTGCCCGGGGCTGCCGAAAACGCCTCGCTCGACGACCTGCGCGCACAGGTCGCGACCTATGCGGCAATCGACGCCGACAGGCTGCGGCGGAACCTGATCGATTTCCTGTCCGAGGTCGTGCCGACGGCCGAGCGGCTGGGGCTGCGCCTGTGCTGCCACCCGGACGATCCGCCGTTCCCGCTGCTCGGCCTGCCGCGCGTCATGTCCACCGAGGCCGACTACCGCGCCGTCCTCGACGCGGTGGACAGCCCGGCCAGCGGCGTCACCTTCTGCACCGGCTCGCTGGGCGCGCGCCCCGACAACGACCTGCCCGGAATGGCCGAACGCCTCGGGCCGCGCATCCATTTCGTCCACCTGCGCAACGTCCGGCGCGAGACGCCGGGCTGGCCATGCTCCTTCCACGAGGACGAGCATCTTGCCGGCGATACCGATATGGTGGCGGTGATCGCGGCCCTGCTGCGGGAAGAGGCGCGGCGCAAGGCCGAGGGCCGCGCCGACCGGGAGATGCCGATGCGGCCCGACCACGGGCAGGACATATTGGACGACCTGAGGCGCGGCGCGCAGCCGGGCTATCCGGCCATCGGCCGCCTGAAGGGGCTGGCCGAGCTGCGCGGCGTCGAGCGCGCGCTCTCGGCCGTCGCGGGGATGCGATGAGGATCGGCGACGGCTTCCTCCACCCCGACCGGCTGCTGCCCGCCGAGCCGTCGGTGCGGGCGCTGGCGCGAGACCTCTACGCCTCGGTGCGGGATCTGCCCATCGTCAGCCCGCACGGCCACACCGATCCGGCCTGGTTTGCGCAGGACGGGCCGTTCGAGGATGCGGCCTCGCTCCTGGTCATCCCCGATCATTACCTTTTCCGCATGCTGCACAGCGCCGGCGTGAGCCACGACGCGCTCGGCCTGCCGCGCCCGGACGGCAGCGGGCGCATCGACGGCCGCGAGACATGGCGTGTCTTCGCCCGCCACTATCACCTCTTCGCCGGCACGCCGTCGCAGCTGTGGGTCGATCACGCCATGTCGGCCGTGCTCGGCTGCCCCGAACCGCTGACGCCGGGGAACGCCGATGCGCTCTACGACCATATCGGCGCGGAGCTTGCCCGGCCGGAATTCCGGCCGCGGGCGCTGCTGCAGCGCTTCGGCATCGAGACCATCGCCACCACCGAAGGCGCGCTCGACCCGCTCGATCACCACCGCAGGCTGCTCGCGGACGGCTGGATCGGGAAGGTGCGCACCACCTACCGCCCCGACGCCGTGACCGACCCGGACGCACCGGACTTCGCCGAAAACCTCAGGCGCTTCGGCGAGATGACCGGCACCGACACCGCCGAATGGGGCGGCATGATCGAGGCCCATCGCCGCCGCCGCGCCGAGTTCCGCCGCTACGGCGCGACCGCCACCGACCACGGCGTGCCGAGCGCGCTGACCGCCGACCTTGCCCCGCACGAGAAGCAGCGCCTGCTCGACGGCGCGCTCGGGGGCACGCTGACGCCCGGCGAGGCCGGGCTGTTCCGCGCCCAGATGCTGACCGAGATGGCCGGGCTTTCGGTCGAGGACGGCATGACGATGCAGATCCACGCCGGGGCGCTGCGCAGCACGGACCGCGCCGTCCTCGCCGCGCGCGGGCCGAACATGGGCGCCGACATCCCCGTGCGCACCGACTGGGTCGGCGGGCTCGATGCGCTCCTCAACCGCTACGGCCATGCGCCGGGCTTCCGGCTCATCGCCTTCACGCTGGACGAGGCGACCTATGCCCGCGAGCTCGCGCCGATGGCCGGCCACTGGCCGTGCCTGCTGATCGGCCCGCCATGGTGGTTCCACGACAGCCCCAACGGCATCCGCCGCTATCTCGATCAGGTGGTCGAGACCGCGGGCTTCCACAACCTCGCCGGCTTCAACGACGACACGCGGGCGCTCTTGTCCATCCCTGCCCGCCACGACGTCTGGCGGCGCGAGGTCTGCGGCTTCCTCGCCCGCATGGTGGCCGAGCACCGCCTGGCCCGGAAGGAAGGCGAGGCGATCGCCGCCGACCTCAGCTACGGGCTGGCGAAGAAGGCGTACGGGCTGTAAGCCGTGCCCTGTCCGTGGACGTCCGCCGGCCGCGACGCAGGCCGCACGCGACCTTAAACGGACGGTTAGCCATAACCGGTGTCCGTCGATTGGTTTTGCCATTTCGATAATCTTATATCGCTACGGTTCGGATCGAACGTCCTCCCGGAGCCCCATGTTCATCGACCACATATCGCTACAGCTCGTGCTTGCCCTCGTTTCGGCATGCATCGGCGTCGTGCTGTTCGCGGGCTGGATGATCACCCGGACGGACCGCTTCATGCTGACCGGCGCGGCCGGGCTGGCGGTTCTGGTCGCCGCCGTGCCCGTGTTCGTCGCCTATATCAGCGGGCCGCGGCCGTTTCTCGCGCTGCCGGCCTTTGCGCTGTTCCTGATCGGCTTCTCGATCATCGAAGGGGGCGGCAGGCAGTTCCGCACCGGCGCCTCGCCGCTCCGCCGGATCGCCTTGGTCTCGCTCGGTTCCGTCGGCCTCATCGCCCCGTTCTTCCTGACCGGGATCGACGGGCTGGGCATCAGCCTGTTCAACGCCCTGACCTGCGCCATCCTCGTCTCGGCCGGCCTGCACTACTGGCGGGCGAGGGCGCAGGCGCCCCTGCTGCTGCCGGTGCTCACCGGCCTCTATGTGCTGGTCGGGCTCTCCTTCCTGCTCTGCGCCGTCGTCATCCTGATCGAGTCGCCGATCTACCGGGTGCGCAGCCCCAACAACTGGGCGGAGAACCTCAACGCGCTCGTCGCCATCATCGGCCTCGCCGGCATCGGCGCGATCTCGCTGGCGCTCAACCAGTTCCGCCTCGTGCAGTCGCTGCGGGTGGATGCGGGAACCGACCCGCTGACCGGGTTGAAGAACCGCCGCGTGCTGTTCGAGACCTACGGGGAGGCGCCGCTGCCGGTCGGAACTGCGGTCGCGATCTTCGACCTCGACCATTTCAAGAAGGTCAACGACCAGCACGGCCATGCCGCCGGCGACGCGGTGCTGAAGCATTTCGGCACGCTTCTCTCCAGATATGCCGGCCGGAACGCCACCGTCGCGCGGACCGGCGGCGAGGAGTTCGTGGTCGTGCTGGAGAGCGCCTCCGCCGTGCCCGCGCAACGGATCGTGGAGCACATACGCGAGGTGCTCGCGCGCTCGCGGATCGAGACGCAGAACGGCGCGATGCGCTGCACCGTCAGCGCCGGCGTCTCCTTCGCGACCGATTCCAAGCGCACGCTCGATGCCGTGCTGCACGAGGCGGACCAGGCTCTCTACATCGCCAAGCGAAGCGGCCGCGACCGCGTCGTGGTCAGCGGCCTGCCGGCCGCCGCCTGATCTTCATCTGCGGATTCGGGGGAGTCCTGAGAGTGGCGGGCGTCGATCGCGCCTTCGCCGCACGGGTGGCGCAATCCGAGCCGAAATCTCCGCCCGATTGGCCGGCGGCCGTCACCCGACCAGCATCCTGCACATCCTTGCAGGCTCCCTTTCTACAGGCTCCCTTCCTGACGGCACATCGGATACCTTATAATATTAACACACGAGATAGTGAGTATTGACTTGTGCCCGCCGCGGGACCATTGATGCGCCATCTGGGAGGATGGCGGCGACAGGGAGGAGAAGGTGCATGTCGTGTTCGACAGGTCTGCGGCCCGCTAGGACGGGAACGCGGCGCTGACACATCCGGCTTCACATCCGGCGGCAGGGGCGGACGGCGCTCCCGTCGCGCATTTTCCGGCCGGCGACGCGCGGGGCGTGCGGCAGGACGGGCTTTGCGTCTATCGGGGCGTTCCCTATGCCATGCCGCCCGCGGGGCCGCGGCGCTGGCGGCCGCCGCTGCCGATGTCGCGCTGGCAGGG